>NZ_AEVS01000075.1 GCF_000189255.1 Vibrio brasiliensis LMG 20546
ATTTGGATCATATCATGTGATCTTACCTTGATCAGATCGAGGATTAACTGGGATCAAAATTGGTAGTTATTCACAAGGGGTAAAAAAGGATCTAAGTTGTTATTGGGATAACTATAGGTTAATCACCGGATAGATCGTAGTTTATCCACAGCTCAAATGGTTAAAATATGTCCAAACAGTTCAGGGGAAAGTAAGAAAAGTTATTCACAAAGGGAGGGAAGAGAGAGAAAGTGACCTCTGTTAAGGCCACTTTATACTGTTTAAAGCTGGTCGATCAGCTCATTCAGCCACTCTTCAGCGGCATCTTCAGGGACGTCGTGATTGAGAACGTCGATAGTAAAACAGTCTGTAATAGGCGTTGCACCTATGTCAGTTAATAGATCGTGGGCATGCAGGCCGGCAGCACAGAAGGTGTCGTAGCTAGAGTCGCCAATAGCTATGGTCGCATATTTTACTTCACTCATTCTTGGAGGTGTGTTCTGCAGAGCTTGAATAAATGGGCGGATATTATCGGGATACTCGCCAGCACCGTGGGTTGAGGTGATGATAAGCCAGGTGCCTTTTGGTTCTATTTCAGATAGCTCAGGCTGGTTGTGTATCTCAGTCTCAAAGCCTTTTTCAACTAATAGATCACTGAGATGGTCGCCCACATACTCAGCACCACCTAAGGTGCTACCTGTAATAATATGGATCATGAATGTTCCTTCTTAATGACGAAAAACGCGGCCCATTAGGCCGCGTTTAAGATTATTTACCGATACAGAAAGATGAGAAGATACGACCGAGAAGGTCATCTGAACTGAACTCACCAGTTATCTCACTGAGATGCTGTTGAGTAATACGTAGTTCTTCAGCGAGGATTTCTCCTGCCATATAACCCTCTAGTTGCTGTTGGCCTATCTCTAAGTGCTCTGCTGCTCGTTCAAGAGCCTCTAAGTGACGACGTCGAGCCATAAAGCCACCTTCGTTGCCTCCTGCAAATCCCATACACTCTTTTAGATGGGTACGCAGTGCTTCAACACCATCGCCTGTTTTCGCTGACAGGCGAATCAGAGTAGGATCATTGACGTGGCAAATCCCCAGATCTTCTCCTGTTTGATCGGCTTTATTGCGGATCACTGTCATGCCGATATTTTCTGGTAAGCGATCGACAAAATCTGGCCAGATATCTTTAGGGTCGGTAGCATCAGTGGTGGTTCCGTCAACCATAAACAGCACACGGTCTGCCTGACTGATCTCTTCCCACGCTCTTTCAATACCGATTTTTTCGACTTCGTCTGATGCATCACGCAGACCTGCGGTATCAATGATATGCAGAGGCATACCGTCGATATGGATGTGCTCTCGTAGTACATCGCGTGTAGTACCTGCAATATCCGTCACGATGGCAGACTCTTTACCTGACAGCGCATTAAGCAAACTCGATTTACCAGCGTTAGGACGGCCTGCAATCACGACTTTCATCCCTTCACGCATAATTGCCCCCTGATTCGCTTCTTTACGCACTGCTGCCAGGTTGTCGATGATGGTTTGCAAGTCAGCGGCGACTTTGCCATCAGCTAAAAAGTCGATCTCTTCTTCTGGGAAGTCAATCGCCGCCTCGACATAGATACGCAGGTGAATCAGTGACTCTACCAAGGTGTTGATGCGTCCGGAGAACGCGCCCTGAAGAGACTGTAGGGCTGATTTAGCCGCTTCTTCAGAACTGGCATCAATAAGGTCCGCGATAGCCTCTGCTTGGGCGAGGTCCAGCTTATCGTTAAGGAATGCGCGTTCAGAAAACTCACCCGGACGCGCCGTGCGAATTCCCGAAATCTTGAGGATACGCTTGATTAGCATATCCATAACTACTGGGCCACCATGTCCCTGGAATTCAACGACGTCCTCACCAGTAAATGAGTGAGGGTTTGGGAAAAACAGCGCAATACCTTGATCAAGTTGGCTACCATCTTCGGCGGTAAACGGCAGGTATTCAGCGTATCGAGGACGAAGCTCTTTACCAGTAACTTCCAGCGCAACCTTTGATGCCAATGGGCCGGATACACGAATAATGCCGACGCCACCACGACCTGGTGCGGTTGCTTGAGCAACAATGGTATCAGTTGTCATAAATGTGCCTGTTGTATTTGTATGCCGATTCCGGCAAATCAATGTTTAGCTGAATTGTAATCAGCTCAAATAAAAAAGGCGACCTTTAGGTCGCCTTTTACTGTGATTTCCGCTTAAAGGTTACTTAGAGTGTAAGCCTTTTTTCTCCAGTGCTTTGTAGATTAGCGACTGTTGAATTAGCGTTACTACGTTCGATACTAGCCAGTATAGAACCAGACCTGATGGGAAGAACAGGAAGAAGAAAGTAAACATAACCGGCATAAAGGTCATGATCTTCTGCTGCATAGGATCCGTTACCGTTGTCGGGCTCATCTTCTGAATCATGAACATTGAAGCACCCATCAGTAGCGGCAAGATGTAGTAAGGGTCTTGCGCTGAAAGGTCAGTGATCCAACCGAAGAATGGAGAGTGACGTAGCTCAACAGACTCCATTAGTGCCCAGTAAAGCGCGATGAAGATTGGCATCTGTAGGATAAGAGGTAGACAGCCACCAAGTGGGTTAACTTTCTCTTTCTTATACAGTTCCATCATCTCCTGGCTCATACGCTGACGGTCATCGCCGATACGCTCACGCATTGCTTGCAGCTTAGGCTGAAGCATACGCATTTTTGCCATAGAGGTGTATTGCGCTTTTGTTAGTGGGTACATTGCACCACGAACAATGAAGGTCAGACAGATGATTGCCACACCCCAGTTGCCAACAAAGCTTTGAATGAATGAAAGCAGTGTGTGCAGTGGTTTAGCGATAAACCATAACCAGCCGTAGTCAACAACAAGGTCTAGGTTTGGTGCAACTTCAGCCATCTGGTCTTGAAGTTTAGGACCAACCCAAAGCGTTGCTTTTAGGTTTGCACTGTCGCCATCAGCAATTGTCTTGTTCGGCATGCGAACACCGATGTCACCCAGGTTACCGATTACACGAGTGTAAAGGTTAGTACCTGGTTCATCGCGTGGAATCCATGCAGATGCGAAGTAGTGCTGAATCATTGCAGCCCAACCTTGACCATCAACTAGGTTGAGAGACAGGTTGCGATCTTGCATATCTTCGAAGCTGTACTTCTTGTAGCGAGTATCTTCAGTAGAGTATGCACCACCGCGGTATGTTGGCATTGTAATGCTGCCACCAGCGTCAAGTAGGTTCTGACGTAAGTGTGCGTACATACCAAATGTCGCGTTGTTGCCTGATTTGTTTACCACGTCGTATTCAACATCAACAGCGTAGCTGCCACGTTTAACGATGAATGTCTTAGTGTATTCAAGGCCGTTTGCAGCAAATGTCATTGGAATACGTAGTTCATCCTGGCCATCAGCCATAACGAAACTGTCAGCGCTAACTGCGTATTGAGGACGGTTTGTGCTGCTCAGGTCGATACCTTGAGGGCCCACAAGACCACTTTGAGCAATGAACTGGTGTCCTGGCTCATTTTTAAGTAGTACGAACGGGTCAGCTGAATCTAACTCGTTTGAGTACTGGTTAAGGTCTGCGTTAATTACATCACCACCAACCGTATCAATCGACAGAGTCAATACATCAGTTGTCACGGTAATCGTTTTAGCAGAAGCCTGCTGCGCAGGAGCTGGGTCTAGCTCGTCTGCAAAAGATGGTGCAGGTAGGGTACTGCTTGATTGAGCCTGCTCAACCGGCTGAGGCGTTGGATTCTTTGCAACTTGCCATTGCTGGAACAATAGAAAAGAAACCAGTGCTAGCGCGATTAACAGGATATTACGTTGAGAATCCATCGTTATTAATCTCTGTCTTGTTTTTGGACTGGTGGAACGGGGTCATACCCCCCTTCATTCAAAGGATGGCATTTTAATAGACGTTTGCTTGATAACCAACACCCTTTTACAAAACCGTGAGCTTTCAACGCTTCAATGGCATAAGTAGAACAGGTTGGAGTAAAACGACAACGTGGTCCAATAAGCGGACTAATAAGACCTTGATAGAGTCGGACAAATCCGATCGCTAGCCACGTGAAGGGCGAGACAGGCGCTGCCATAATTTATCAAACAGTTTGAAAATTTCTTCATTGCTTAAATCTTGCGCGCTTTTCTTGGCAATAACAACAAAATCTTTGTTAGCAAGCTGATGCTGATTGTTACGAAAGCTTTCACGAGCAAGGCGCTTAAAACGGTTACGACCTACAGCGGTTTTGATCTGTTTCTTGGGAACGGCTAAACCTAGTCGAGGATGAGATAGGCTATTTTTACGAGCAATGATGGTGAAATGAGGTGAGCCAGCTCTATGAGCTTGCTGGAAGACATTTTGATAATGCTCGGGAGTTAACAAACGTAACTCCCGATTGAACGCGTACGTATTCAAAATAAACTAGTGATTATTTTGATAGGCGCGCACGGCCTTTAGCACGACGTGCATTAATTACTTTACGACCGTTCTTAGTTGCCATGCGAGCACGGAAACCGTGAGTACGCTTGCGCTTTAGAACTGAAGGTTGAAAAGTGCGTTTCATGATAATTACCTTTACTGATCAGTAGTTTTAGGTCAATGTTAACCCGGCGTGGGCATTAAAAGTCTTCTTTATATATAAAGAGGACAAACCGACGCCTCTCAACAAAGAGGCGGAATTGTAATCACAGTCACACAAAGTGTCAATCTCTGTGCAAGTGCTAAATTCCGGCCGAGCGATTATACGTAGTGTGAGCAAAATCTCAAGGATCGATCGATCCTTGTGGATGATCTTTATTCAGCACCTACTTGTCTTAGGAATTTTTGCAGACGAGGATCTTGTGGATTATTAAAAATATCCTGTGGAGAACCTTGCTCAACAATGTTTCCTTCCGCCATAAAGATCACTCTATCAGCGACCTCTCTGGCAAATTGCATTTCGTGTGTTACCACCAGCATTGTCTGATGTTTTTTCGCTAAGTCCTTCATTAGATTAAGAACTTCTCCAACCCATTCAGGATCGAGTGCTGATGTTGGTTCATCAAATAACAGCAGTTCAGGTTGCAGAGCCATAGCTCGACCAATACCCACACGCTGTTGTTGACCGCCAGAAAGTGCCGCTGGATAACTATCTCCTTTGTCACCCAGGCCAATGTCATCCAGAATCTCTTGAGCGCGCTTAAGGGCTTCGCTTTTCTTCCAGCCACGAACGGTAACCAGGCCTTCAGCAATGTTCTGTCTCGCGGTCATATGAGCAAATAGCGCATAGTTCTGGAATACAAAGCCAGTCTTTCGTCTTAACGCCAGGACTTCTGACTTGGAGTATTTCTCAGTATTAACACTGACGTCATCAATAGTGATAACACCTTGGTCAGCATTTTCTAGAAAGTTGACGGTACGTAATAGGGTCGATTTACCGGTACCACTGGAGCCGATAATGACAATGATCTCACCCTGTTTGATCTCAATGTCGATGCCCTTAAGCACTTCTGTATCGCCAAAACGCTTATGAATGTTTTCTAATTTGATCATCGTACGTATGCCTTATTCAGTTTCGCTTCAGCCCAGATTTGCACGCGAGTCAGAATCACGACCACGCCCCAGTAAATAAGTGCTACTGCTAAGAAGGCTTCAAAAAAGCGGAAGCTTGATGATGCTTCCATCTGCGCTTTAGCCATGATTTCAGCCACGCCTAAGGTGAATGCCAGCGAGGTCGATTTAATCATGTCGATAAAATAGTTCATCAAGGATGGCAGAGCGACACGTGTTGCTTGTGGAAGAATGACGCGACGCATCGCCTGGCTGGTTGTCATACCTACTGATAGGCTTGCTTCCATTTGGCTGCGATCAATACCTATGATTGCTGCGCGAATGCTCTCTGCCATATACGCGGCAAAATGGAGGGTTAAACCGATGACTGCGGCACTGAATGCATCTAAGCCCACTAGCCACGGGAAGACTTGAGGCAGGCCGTAATAAAGAAGAAATAGCTGTACCAGCAGAGGTGTACCACGGAAAAAGCTGATATATAGCTGGCTTAACTGATCGAGAACTGGGACGCGAAACACACGAATGTTGGCCAGGATCACCGCTAGAACCAGTGAAAAGAGTAGACCCCACGTCGCCATTTCCATGGTTGTGCCCAAATACTTCAACAGTATCGGCATCAGATCCAGCATGTAATTAAAATCGAATCCCATAACGTGTCCCATTTACTAAATAAAATAACGGCTTAAAAAAGCAAAACCCACTGCAAGTGAAGGGAGGCAGTGGGTTAAGGTGTTCTATCTCAAATGAGATAGACAATAGACAAGCTTACTGAGTGATGTCAGCGCCGAACCATTTCTGAGAGATTTTCTCTAGAGTGCCGTCTGCGCGCATTGCAGCAAGAGCCTGGTTTACTTCAGCTTGAAGTTTCTTACCATTTTCGTTGTCGACGAACGGCCAGGCGTTTTGAATTGTTTCAAATGGCTGACCCGCAAGTTGTAGTGGCAGACCTGTTTTCTTGATTAGCTCAAGAGCAGACAGACGATCCATAATAAATGCATCGGCACGGCCCAAAGCTACATCGTGTTCGATACCAGTATCGTAAGTCTTGATGTTGATCTTGCCATCTTTATCGTAGTCACGTAGTAGTTGCTCAAAGTTAGAACCCAGGTTAACTGCAACAGTTTTACCTTCGAGATCTTTCACACCTTTGATGCTGTCGTTACCTTTGCGAACAGTGATTTGTGCACCGTCAACCACATATGGGTCAGCGAAAAGGTATTTAGCTTTACGTGCATCAGTCATCGTAATCTGGTTAGAGATAGTGTCGATACGACCAGTCTCTAGCAGACCGAACAGGCCAGAGAAGTTTGCAGTAACGTACTCTACTTTGTAGTCGTTACGCTTGCCGATTTCATCCCACAGGTCGACTTCAAACCCTTGTAATTGATCTTGCTGAACGAAGGTGAACGGGAAGTAACGACCCGACATGCCTACTTTTACTTCAGTCGCGGCTTGAACAGTCGCTGCAGACAGCGCGATAGCTGCAACGGCAGCCTTAATCCAGTTTTTCATTTTACAACTCCATATTATTATGGGGATAAATACTACTGTTAGTTTAGTTGATTAGATAAATAACCAAGAGAAATAACCTAGACACTAGAGTAATAAGCTGTACGTTTTTTCATCACGGTTACCTTTTTCTAGTGTCATTAGCCTAACAAAAGTCACTCAGATTTCTACTTTGGTGAATGACTTCATACACAGACTTATCACCAATAAGAAGATCAGACAAAAATTGCCTTATTGTGGATCAATGTGTGAGTAAAAATGGGGCAGGATGTGTGGATCCATCGAATAATGTCGAAAATATTGTGAATAACTTGGATCTTATTCACTGGATCGTCGATCATTTGCTGGCGATCTTGGTTATCAACAGGTAAAATTGCCAATCTTTTCAGATCAATTACTTCGAGTGGGGGCACCGTGTCATCTTCGCTTTGGTTGCAATGTTTGCAACAGCTTCAAGAAGAGCTACCAGCAACTGAATTCAGCATGTGGGTTCGTCCGTTACAAGCGGAGCTCAATGACAATACGCTCACTTTATTTGCCCCAAACCGTTTCGTACTGGACTGGGTACGTGATAAGTACCTAAACAGCATCAATCGACTGCTACAGGAATATTGTGGCAACGATGTACCAAGTTTACGCTTTGAAGTGGGAAGTCGCCCTGTCGCGGCTCCAACACCGGCACCTAAACGTACCCCAGCAGACGTTGCGGCAGAGTCGTCTGCGCCAGCGCAGCTTCAAGCACGTAAGCCAGTGCATAAAACATGGGATGATGATGCCGAAGCGATCGCGGATATCAACCATCGTTCAAACGTAAACCCTAAGCATAAGTTCACTAACTTCGTTGAAGGTAAGTCGAACCAGCTAGGTTTAGCAGCGGCGCGTCAGGTTTCTGATAACCCTGGCTCGGCCTACAACCCGCTATTCTTGTACGGCGGCACTGGTCTGGGTAAAACTCACTTATTGCATGCGGTTGGTAACGCGATTGTTGACAACAAGCCAAATGCTAAAGTGGTTTACATGCACTCTGAGCGCTTCGTTCAGGATATGGTTAAGGCACTACAAAATAACGCGATTGAAGAATTTAAACGTTACTATCGTAGTGTTGATGCGCTGCTAATCGATGACATCCAGTTCTTTGCTAACAAAGAACGTTCACAAGAAGAATTTTTCCATACCTTCAATGCGTTGCTTGAGGGTAATCAACAGATCATCCTGACTTCTGACCGCTATCCTAAAGAGATCAGTGGCGTAGAAGATCGTCTGAAATCTCGTTTTGGTTGGGGTCTAACGGTTGCGATCGAGCCACCTGAACTGGAAACGCGAGTCGCGATCTTGATGAAAAAAGCAGAAGATCACCAGATTCACCTCGCTGATGAAGTTGCTTTCTTTATTGCTAAGCGTTTACGTTCAAACGTTCGTGAGCTTGAAGGTGCATTAAACCGCGTTATCGCCAACGCTAACTTTACTGGTCGTCCAATTACTATCGACTTTGTGCGTGAAGCGCTAAGAGACCTGCTTGCATTGCAAGAGAAACTGGTCACCATCGATAATATTCAAAAGACAGTAGCCGAGTATTACAAGATTAAAGTAGCGGATTTGCTATCTAAGCGCCGCTCTCGTTCTGTTGCGCGTCCGCGCCAGCTTGCTATGGCTCTAGCCAAAGAGCTCACAAACCACAGTCTGCCTGAGATTGGCGATGCATTTGGCGGTCGTGACCACACTACCGTACTGCATGCATGCCGTAAGATTGAGCAACTGCGTGAAGAGAGCCATGATATTAAAGAAGACTACTCGAATTTGATTCGTACCCTTTCTTCTTAATTCGCAGTATCCTTAGCAACGAAATAACTAACGAATTCGGATAAGAGCATCCTATGAAATTTTCCATTGAGCGTAGTCACCTGCTTAAACCTCTACAACAAGTATCAGGTGCATTAGGCGGTCGACCAACATTGCCAATTCTGGGCAACCTACTATTAAAAGTAGAAGATAACGTGCTATCGATGACGGCTACGGATCTTGAAGTTGAGCTGATTAGCCGTGTGACATTGGAAGGTGAGTTTGAAGCGGGCAGCATTACTGTTCCTTCACGTAAGTTCCTCGATATCTGTCGTGGTCTTCCTGATGACTCTGTAATTACATTCGTTTTAGATGGTGACCGTGTTCAGGTTCGCTCTGGCCGAAGCCGATTCTCACTATCAACGCTACCAGCGAATGATTTTCCAAACATTGAAGACTGGCAGAGCGAAGTTGAGGTTTCACTGACTCAGGCTGAGTTACGTGGCCTGGTTGAAAAAACGCAATTCTCTATGGCTAACCAGGATGTGCGTTACTACCTCAACGGTATGTTGTTTGAAATCGATGGCACCACTTTGCGTAGTGTTGCGACCGATGGTCACCGTATGGCTGTATCACAAGTACAGTTAGGTGCTGACTTCGCGCAAAAACAGATCATTGTTCCGCGTAAAGGTGTACTAGAGCTGGTTAAGTTACTTGATGCACCAGAACAGCCAGTTGTTCTTCAGATTGGTAGCTCAAACGTGCGCGCTGAAGTAAACAACTACGTATTTACCTCTAAGCTGGTTGACGGTCGCTTCCCTGATTACCGTCGTGTTATGCCACAAAGTACGACAAAAACTCTTGAAGCTGGCTGTGATGAACTGCGTCAGGCATTCTCACGTGCAGCTATTCTGTCGAATGAAAAGTTCCGCGGCGTTCGAGTTAACCTTGCTGATACGGAAATGCGCATTACTGCAAATAACCCTGAGCAAGAAGAAGCTGAAGAGATGTTAGACGTCAGCTTCGAAGGGGAACCAATTGAAATTGGCTTTAACGTTAGTTACGTATTAGATGTACTCAACACACTACGTTGTGAAAAAGTACGAGTGTCAATGTCGGATGCCAACGCCAGTGCGTTAATTGAAAACGCCGATGACGACAGTGCTATGTACGTGGTGATGCCGATTCGACTCTAGCATGCCGCTTTCTCGTCTTATTATTCAGCAATTTCGAAACATTAAAGCCTGTGATATTGAACTATCAGCAGGCTTTAACTTTCTTATTGGACCTAACGGAAGTGGCAAAACCAGCGTTTTAGAAGCTATTTATCTGCTGGGGCACGGGCGCTCTTTTAAGAGTTCACTGACAGGCAGAGTGATTCAAAATGACTGTAATGAGCTGTTTGTTCATGGTCGTTTTTTGAACTCGGATCAATTTGAGCTACCAATTGGCATTAATAAGCAGCGTGATGGCTCAACAGAGGTTAAAATAGGCGGTCAGTCTGGACAAAAGTTGGCACAACTGGCACAAGTATTACCTCTGCAGTTGATTCATCCGGAAGGGTTTGATTTGCTAACGGATGGTCCGAAACATCGTCGTTCGTTTATCGACTGGGGTGTGTTTCACACTGAGTCTGCATTTTATGATGCATGGGGACGTTTTAAGCGTCTCAATAAACAAAGAAACGCGTTACTTAAAACAGCAACCAGCTATCGAGAGCTGAGTTACTGGGATCAAGAGATGGCGCGTTTGGCTGAAAACATTAGCCAGTGGCGTGCGACTTATATTGAACAAATGAAGGTAAAAGCCGAAGAAATTTGTCAGGCTTTCTTACCCGAATTTGAGATCCAACTGAAGTATTATCGTGGATGGGACAAAGATACCCCTTACCAAGATATACTGGAAAAGAATTTCGAGCGTGATCAGGCGTTAGGTTACACATTCAGTGGTCCTAATAAAGCTGATTTGCGCATTAAAGTGAATGGTACGCCTGTTGAGGATGTACTTTCACGTGGCCAGTTGAAACTTATGGTGTGTGCTTTGCGTGTTGCGCAGGGTCAGCACCTTACAGAAATGACTGGCAAGCAATGTATCTACTTAATTGATGACTTTGCATCTGAATTAGATAGCCAACGTCGTAAGCGTCTAGCGGACTGCTTGAAAGAGACGGGGGCTCAAGTTTTTGTAAGCTCTATTACTGACAGTCAGATTGCAGATATGCGAGATGAAAATGGCAGGATGTTCCATGTGGAACATGGCACAATAGAGCAAAATATATAGCGGAAGATAACTCATGTCTGAAAATTACGATTCATCGAGTATTAAGGTACTAAAGGGTCTGGATGCGGTTCGTAAGCGTCCTGGTATGTACATCGGCGACACGGATGATGGCACCGGTCTTCACCACATGGTTTTCGAGGTGGTGGATAACTCAATTGATGAAGCGTTAGCGGGTCACTGTAAAGACATCATTGTGACAATTCATGAGGACAACTCAGTTTCTGTAAGCGATGATGGTCGTGGTATCCCGACTGAAATGCACCCTGAAGAGAAGGTATCTGCAGCAGAAGTTATCATGACGGTACTTCACGCTGGTGGTAAATTCGATGACAACTCGTACAAGGTATCAGGTGGTCTGCACGGTGTAGGTGTTTCAGTAGTAAACGCTCTATCAGAAAAAGTAACGCTAACGATTCATCGTGGCGGTCACATCCATACGCAAACTTATCACCACGGTGAGCCGCAAGCGCCACTAGCAGTGATCGGCGATACAGACAAAACGGGTACTCAGATCCGTTTCTGGCCAAGTGCAGAGACTTTCTCTAACACAGAATTCCACTACGATATTCTTGCTAAGCGTCTGCGTGAACTATCATTCCTAAACTCTGGTGTTTCTATCAAGCTGATTGATGAGCGTGAAGAAGACAAGAGTGACCACTTCATGTTTGAAGGTGGTATTCAGGCATTCGTTGATCACCTCAACACTAACAAAACTCCAATCATCGAGAAAATCTTCCACTTCGATTTCGAGCGTGAAGACGGTATTGCAGTTGAAGTAGCGATGCAGTGGAACGATGGTTTCCAAGAGAACATCTACTGTTTCACTAACAACATCCCACAGCGCGATGGTGGTACTCACTTAGCGGGTTTCCGTGCAGCATTGACTCGTACCCTGAACTCGTTCATGGACAAAGAAGGCTTCTCGAAGAAAGCGAAAACAGCAACTTCAGGTGATGATGCTCGTGAAGGTCTGACCGCTGTTGTTTCTGTGAAAGTTCCAGATCCTAAATTCTCTAGCCAGACAAAAGATAAACTGGTTTCTTCTGAAGTTAAGTCAGCAGTTGAGTCGGCAATGGGTGAGAAGCTGTCTGAGTTCCTGGTTGAGAACCCAACAGAAGCTAAGATGGTTTGTTCAAAAATCATCGACGCAGCGCGTGCTCGTGAAGCGGCGCGTAAAGCTCGTGAAATGACTCGTCGTAAAGGCGCATTAGACTTAGCTGGTTTGCCAGGTAAACTGGCTGACTGTCAGGAAAAAGACCCAGCACTCTCTGAACTATACATAGTGGAGGGTGACTCGGCAGGCGGCTCCGCAAAACAAGGCCGTAACCGTAAGAATCAGGCAATCCTACCGCTTAAAGGTAAGATCCTGAACGTTGAAAAAGCGCGTTTCGACAAGATGCTTTCTTCTCAGGAAGTCGCAACGCTTATCACAGCACTTGGCTGTGGTATCGGCCGTGATGAGTACAACCCGGACAAACTGCGTTACCACAACATCATCATCATGACCGATGCTGACGTCGATGGTTCGCACATCCGTACGCTACTATTGACCTTCTTCTACCGTCAAATGCCTGAGCTGATTGAGCGTGGCTACGTGTACATTGCTCAGCCACCACTTTACAAAGTGAAGAAAGGTAAGCAAGAGCAGTACATCAAAGATGAAGATGCAATGAACCAGTACCAAGTGGCATTGGCTCTTGATAACGCATCTCTACATGTAAATGCTGAAGCACCAGCACTATCAGGTGAAGCGCTAGAGAAGCTAGTTCAGCAATACAATGCTGGTATCAAGCTGGTGGATCGTATGAGCCGTCGTTACCCACGTGCGCTAGTTCATGAGTTAATTTACACGCCACGCCTAACAGCAGAGCAGTGTCACGATGCAGCAGCAGTTGAAGCCTGGACTAAGACGCTTGTTGAGCAACTTAACGCGAAAGAAGTTGGTGCAAGCCAGTACAGCGTTGAAGTAGAACAGCACGCTGAGCTTGGTCTGAGCCTGCCTAAAGTTGTTGTTCGTACACATGGTGTTACTCACGAGCACGTACTAAGTATCGACCTAATCAACTCGAAAGAGTACGGCAAGCTAGCAACGCTTTCTGAAGCGCTGGAAGGTCTGATTGAAGAGGGCGCTTACATCAAACGTGGCGAGCGTACTCAGCCTGTTTCAAGCTTTGTTGATGCACTAGAGTGGCTAATTAAAGAGTCGCGTCGTGGTCTAAGCCTACAGCGCTACAAAGGTCTGGGTGAGATGAACCCAGAGCAGCTTTGGGAAACAACAATGGATCCTGAAACACGCCGTATGATGCAAGTAACGATTGAAGATGCAGTAGGTGCTGACCAACTGTTCACGACTCTAATGGGTGACCAGGTAGAACCACGTCGTAACTTTATCGAAGAAAACGCACTTAAAGTTGCTAACCTAGATGTATAAAGCTCCTAGTTACTAGCAGCGAGTCCCTAGAAAAAGCGCAGGTCGAAAGATCTGCGCTTTTTTATTGGAAGGTAATTAAAACAATCAGTGAGTATTAATCTAGCCACTAGGAACTCGAAACTAGGAACTTTTTTACTTTTATCCCTTGAAACCAAATTGCCCAATCCACATATCTATTGTTGAAGAGGGAAGCTGTCTTGCTCAAGAGAGAAGAAACAGAACCTCTGGATTCGCTGATAAGATATCGCTCAGGAGAGGATAACCTTAGAGGCACACATTGAACTGATTTATTACTACGTCCCAGCGTTATAAGTACCCGAGGAGTAGCGGATAAATCCCTTAGCCGGCAAAGATCTCAACAAGATAGATCCGCGCAAACTCACGGCTAAGACTATTGCTTACTATGAGGATAGCATTATGAGAACTGTAGATTTCACTCCACTATACCGCAACGCAATTGGCTTCGATCGTCTGTTTAACATGATGGAAGCAAACTCTTCAAAGAGCTCTTCTGGCGGTTACCCTCCTTACAATATTGAGCAGCAAGATGAGAACCACTACCGTATCACTATGGCTGTGGCAGGCTTTGCTGAAGAGCAACTCGACCTGACTCAAAAAGAGAACATGCTGATCGTTAAAGGTGAGCGTAAACCTGAAGAAGAGAAAAAATACGTTTATCAAGGTATCGCTGAGCGCGACTTTGAGCGTAAGTTCCAGCTGGCAGACTATGTAAAAGTCGTAGGTGCAAGCATGGAAAACGGTCTGCTACACATCGACCTGGAACGCGAAATCCCAGAAGCGATGCAACCGCGTAAAATTGCTATCAATGGTAAAAACCTGATTGAAGGTTAATTATCCGTCTCAATAATGAGAGTAGAGTGAAAGAGCGCAGATAAGCGCTCTTTTTTATTGCCCTTAATTGTATCAATCAGTAGTTTCTGCGCCGAAAACAAATAAATCTGGAAAATAGAATGAAAAAAGTTGTATTGGCGGCGGCTATTCTTGCTGTCTCTGGTTGTTCTAGCCTGGTTGCACCACTCGCTTCTGATTACTTAGCTACCAATGGTGAAACGATTCGAATTGCTTATGCAAACCCTGAAAAATCAGCGAACTGCGAGCTAAAAGGGCAATCGGCATTTAATCCTAATTCACAAAGCATTATGGGCATTGTCTCACTAGGTCCGGATGATATGGACGCAGAGCAAAAGATTAACTCTACCTTTGGTGAAGAAGCGGCAGCGTTAGGCGCTAACTACATCAACCGCGGTTTTGCAGGCTCTTCTTCATTCGGCGGTGTCTACCAGCGTTCTTCAACGGTAGAAGCGACGTTCTTCTACTGTGAACAGCTACCTGCGCTATAAATGCAAACAGCCCAAAGCTTAGCTTTGGGCTGTTGTCGTTTTGCCGGCGTTAAGCCTCTTGATAGGCGCGCTCAACCTCTTCCGCGATAATCTTAATGCCTTTCTGCATCATCTCATCGTCTTGGACATAGTTCATGCGTAAGCACTGATGTGCGTGCTCCCAGTCATCTTCCTGACCAATAAAGAAATACTCACCCGGTACGATTAGTACACCACGCGCTTTGAGGCGCTTGTACAGTTCCATTGTCGTAATCGGTAGTTCATCAAACCATAGCCAGAGGAAAATAGCGCCTTCTGGTTTGTGAATTCTGAAGCGGCTATCTGTGATGGTGCTCTTCAGCAGTTCTACTGCGCGTTGCGATTTCTGTTGATAGAAAGGTTTGATCACCTCAGAGCTGAGTTTAAGCAGGTCACCTTTCTCAATCATATGATTGGCGATCGCCGGGCCAATACTCCCCGGAGCTAAGCTAATAATGCCATTCATATTGGTCATTGCCTGAGCGACTTCTTCACTGGCAATCACGATGCCGCAGCGAACGCCTGGCAGGCCGAGTTTCGACAGGCTCATACATAGGATGGTGTTTTCGTTCCAGAATGGCTGAACATCTTCGAAGATGATATTCGGGAATGGCAGGCCGTATGCGTTGTCGATGATTAGCGGGATATTGTTTTCTCGCGCCAGCTTATCCAGCTTGTGGATCTCTTCATCAGTCAGAACATTACCGGTAGGGTTGGTCGGGCGCGATGCACAGATGGCAGCCACAGATTCATCAACTTTAAGTTGCTCGAAGTCGACATGGTATTTGAACAGACCATTATCAAGCAGTTCGATTTCCGGATGGTAAGAGATAAAGATATCGTCATCCACACCTGCGTCACCATAGCCGATGTATTCCGGAGCCAGCGGCAACAGAATTTTTTTGTGTGAACCATCAGGCTGTTTACCCGCAAGCAAATTGAATAAGTAGAAAAAACCACTCTGACTGCCGTTTGTCAGACTGATGTTCTTTTCACTGATGTCCCAGCCGTAGGTCTCTTTCAATAACTTAGCGAGCGCTTTTACAAACGCGTCTTTACCTTGCGGACCATCATAGTTGGCCATGGCGGCGACTAATTCTCCACTGGCGAGCATCTCTTCACTGGTTTGACGAAAGTCATCGAGCATGGCTGGAATCGCGGCTGGGTTACCGCCACCGAGCATAATGGCACCTGGCGTACGCAGGCCATCATTTAAGTCATCCATCAATTGTGTAATACCAGAATACTGATTGAATTTTTCACCAAACTTAGAGAATTGCATTTGTAGTTATACCTAATTCATTGTGATTGCTTTTAAGTGTAATGAGTTACTAGAAACAGCTAGTAAAGCGAATAATCCTTGAACATACCTTAATGTGAGTACAACGCAAAGGGTCAATATAAGCATGGCAGAAAATAATTTACTTTTTGATCACATTTACAGCTCTAGATTTTGAGCGATTGATACTAGCCAATGCAGTCAAAGGTGGAATTGAGCACAAAAAAAGGGAAGCGAATGCTTCCCTTAAATACGATGATTGATATCGAACGTTACTTTTGAAGTAGAGAGATATCTGCAATCTGCAAGAACAGGTTACGTAGGTTGTTCAGTAGCGTTAGACGGTTTGTCTTCAGCGCTTCGTCATCAGCCATAACCATTACGTTATCGAAGAATGCATCTACAGGCTCACGAAGGTCTGCAAGCTTGCTTAGTGCTTCCTGGTAGTTACCAGTAGCAAATGCAGGCTCAAGAGCTTCAGTCATTACTGTAACGCTTTCAGCCAGTGCTTTCTCTGCATCTTCCTGAAGCAGTGACAGGTCGATTTCAGCGGCAAGTTCGCCGTCGAACTTAGCCAGAATGTTACCTACACGCTTGTTCGCTGCGGCAAGAGCTTCTGCTGCTTCAAGTTCACGGAAGTGAGAAACTGCTTTAACACGCTGATCGAAGTCAGCAGGTTTTGTTGGGCGGCGAGCAAGTACGGCCTGGATGATGTCGATGCTAAAGCCTGCATCTTGATACCATGCACGGAAACGGCCAAGCATGAAGTCGATAACATCAGCTTCTACGTTTTCGTTAGTTAGCTTAGTACCAAACTGAACTTTGGCTTCGCGGATCAGGTCAACAAGGTCTAGGTTGTAACCGTTCTCTACGATGATACGCAGTACACCCAGTGATGCACGACGAAGTGCAAATGGGTCAGAGCCTTTAGGTGCCTGACCAATACCGAAGATACCAACGATAGTGTCTAGCTTGTCAGCCATTGCAACTGCTGAAGAGATGCCCGTGCTTGGTAGGTCATCACCAGCGAAACGAGGCATGTACTGCTCGTAAAGGGCTAATGCAACTTGCTCATCTTCACCGTCATGGTTAGCGTAATGCATACCCATAACACCCTGAGTATCGGTAAATTCGAATACCATCGAGGTCATTAGGTCACACTTAGCCAGCAGACCTGCACGAGTCGCTTTCTCTACGTCAGCATCGATCTGTTTAGCAATGTAGCCTGATAGGGCAGTAATACGGTCAGTTTTGTCTTTAATCGTACCAAGCTGTTTCTGGAAGATAGCCTGTTCTAGTTCTGGCAGGCGATCAATCAGTGGACGCTTACGGTCAGTGTTAAAGAAGAACTCTGCATCAGCCAGACGTGGGCGTACTACTTTCTCGTTACCTTCGATTACATGACGAGGCTCTTTTGACTCGATGTTTGAAACGAAGATGAAGTTAGGAAGTAGCTTCTTGTTTTCGTCGTAAACAGGGAAGTACTTCTGGTCACCTTTCATGGTGTAAACCAGTGCTTCAGAAGGCACTTTCAGGAACTCTTCTTCAAACTTAGCGGTTAGAACTACCGGCCATTCAACCAGAGAAGTCACTTCTTCAACCAGATCGTCTTCCAGGTCAGCAATACCGCCGACTGCAGCAGCTGCTTTCTGTGAATCAGCCAGAATGATTGCTTTACGCGCTTCGTAATCAGCCATTACTTTACCGCGCTCTTCAAGAATCGCTGGGTACTGTTCTGCTGATTCGATAGTAAACTCTTGCTCACCCATAAAGCGGTGGCCGCGGATAGTACGGTCAGAGGCTACGCCTAGGATCTCGCCTTCGATAAGGTCACTACCCATTAGCATCGTCAGTGTTTTTACCGGACGAATAAATTGAGTCGTTTTGTTACCCCAGCGCATTGGCTTAGCGATAGGCAGGTTAGCCAGTGCTTTTGCTGCAAGGTCAACAACGATTTCAGAGGTTGCCTGGCCTTTTACTTCCTGCTTGCACAGTAGCCATTCGCCTTTATCTGTTTTCAGACGCTCAGCTTGTTCAACAGTAATGCCGTTACCACGAGCCCAGCCCTGAGCTGCTTTAGTAGCATTACCTTCTGCATCAAATGCTACAGAAACTGCAGGACCACGCTTTTCAACTACTTTGTCTGCCTGACCTTCAGCCAGAGCTGCCACTTTTAGTGCCAGACGACGAGGTGCCGCGTACCATTTCACACCCTGGTGCGCCAGATCCGCATCTTTCAGTTCTGCTTCGAAGTTAGCAGCAAATGCTTCTGCCAGAGTACGAAGTTGCGTTGGTGGTAGCTCTTCAGTACCTAGCTCAATTAGGAATTCTTTAGCCATGATTACTTCTCCTCATCCTTTTTACACATTGGGAAGCCTAGAGCTTCACGTGACGCGTAGTACGCTTCTGCAACCGCTTTAGTTAGGTTACGGATACGTAGGATGTAGCGTTGACGCTCAGTTACCGAAATTGCCTTACGTGCGTCTAGCAGGTTAAATGCGTGACCTGCTTTAAGGATGCGCTCGTACGCTGGTAGAGGAAGTGGCTTTTCAAGCTCAAGTAGCTCTTTACACTCTTTCTCACACTGCTCAAAGAAGCTAAATAGGAAATCTACATCGGCGTGTTCGAAGTTGTAAGTTGATTGCTCAACTTCATTCTGGTGGAAGATATCACCGTAAGTTACATTGCTACCGTCTGGTGCTACGTTCCATACCAGGTCGTAAACAGAGTCTACTTCCTGAATGTACATTGCCAGACGTTCGATACCGTAAGTGATTTCGCCTGTAACAGGTTTACACTCAAGACCACCAACTTGCTGGAAGTAAGTAAACTGAGTGACTTCCATACCGTTTAGCCAAACTTCCCAACCAAGACCCCATGCGCCAAGCGTTGGGTTTTCCCAGTTGTCTTCAACGAAACGAATATCGTGCACAAGTGGATCGATGCCAAGAACCTCAAGAGAGCCTAGATACAACTCCTGAATGTTGTCTGGAGAAGGTTTTAAAGCCACTTGGAACTGATAGTAGTGCTGCAGACGGTTCGGGTTTTCACCGTAACGACCATCGGTCGGACGACGTGAAGGTTGAACGTAAGCTGTTGACATTGGCTCTGGGCCAAGTGCACGTAGACAGGTCATAGGGTGAGAGGTGCCCGCACCTACTTCCATATCTAGAGGTTGAACAATCGTACAACCGTTTTGTGCCCAGTAATCCTGCAGCGCGAGGATCATTCCCTGGAAGGTTTTGATATCGTATTTTTGCATAGTAATTCGCGCGATTCTTGTGTCTAAAATTGAGAAAAAATAACAATCAAGTATACCCAGATATTGGGCATGGGAGTAGGGGTAATCTTGACTAATTCATAGGCAAAAATCCCCTTTAATGGAATTTTTCTGCCTTATATAACCAAATTTTCTTAAAAGGGAGTTTATTTGTAGTTTCCTGCTTGAGAAACGGCGATGGTGTCGATAGAATCTCGCTGTCTTTGGGGAGTAGCTTACCTATTTATCAACACTGGGATAGTAGGTTCGTTCGTCAACATAATTGATGCAAAATCATCATGGCGTTCGAGACCGGGTACGACGAATTACAAGCAAAAGCGTCACTCGTGTTTAGCAAGACCTTAGACAAATCATCATGAACCGGGGCGGGGCATGAGGTTTGTCTTTGGTTAAAAATATAATCCCTGCCTCAACTGAGCATGTCATGAGCGTTTTAGCTATCTCTATTACCACCGTCGCACTGGCGGAAATTGGTGATAAAACTCAATTATTATCTCTGCTGTTAGCAAGTCGATATCGCAAACCTATTCCTATTATTGCTGCCATTTTCTTTGCGACAATCGCTAATCATGCGTTAGCTGCCTGGTTAGGTGTGGTTGTAGCAGATTACCTTTCTCCGCAAGTTTTAAAGTGGGTGCTGGTGGTCAGTTTCGTCGCTATGGCTGCCTGGGTTTTGATTCCCGACAAACTGGATGATGACGAAGAGATTTCTAATCGTGGTCCCTTTATTGCCAGTTTTATTGCGTTCTTCGTTGCTGAAATTGGTGATAAGACCCAAATTGCCACCTCTATTCTGGGTGCTCAATACGCGGATGCACTGACCTGGGTAATTCTCGGTACCACGATTGGTATGCTACTGGCGAATGTGCCTGTGGTTCTGATTGGTAAGTTATCTGCTGACAAAATGCCGTTGGATCTGATTCGCAAAGTGACGGCCCTGTTGTTTATTGCGTTGGCGACGGGTGCAGCTATCTACTAAAAAACATCGCAGAATATGGTGTTAAATATCAACAACTCGCACCGATATTGCGTTAGTTCAAACTCTGACTTTAGTTCGCTCTGAGACGTGATCGCTGACATATTAGTGTCATACTTGTCATGGTAATTTAACCATGTGAATGATAGCGAGAGGGCGAGATGATGCTTACACGTTATATGGGGATGACCCCGAAGAGTCAGAGTTACTTATTCACCTTTGGCCTGGCATTGTGTTTGTTAGCGATGGTGCTTACAGATATGTGGTTACCGATTGTTGCTGGCACCTTCATTTTAACCGGATTGACGGTTGAAGCTTGGATTCGAGTTGCCCACATCATACCGATGCATGAAGAGATGCGTGCAATGAGAAAGCAGATTAATAAACTTCAGGCTGAAGTTCACACCATAGAATACGACGAATAAAACAACGGCTGCCCAGGGCAGCCGTTTTTGTATCTATTGCCAATGGCTTTACGCCATGCCTTTCTTGATCAGGTACAGATACGGCAGTTCTTCCGTCTGCGAACCGATTAACTGATGATCCATAAAGCGGCAAAAGCTTGGAATATCACGAGTAGTCGAAGGATCATCCGCTTTTACCAGCAGTACTTCACCATCTTGCATGTTGCGAATTGTCTTCCTGACCATCATCACTGGCTCTGGGCAGCGTAATCCTTCCGCCTCTAACGTTTTGTTGGCCTGTTCTGTATTGATTGTCATGGTCGTGTCTTTGGTTACTAAATTTGGCCTAGATAATACTAGTGAAGAAAAAATATTCAATAACCCCTTGGCAAACGGATCAATTTGTTTTAACTTAGTTAACAAGTTGGTAACATTTAAACAGGAGAGCAAGTATGTTGACAGCATTAGATCGGCTAACAATCTATTCCGTGCTGTGCTTTATCTCTTTCTGCGCACTTGTTTTACGTTCACCAGCCGAATCGTCGTCGTTTATGCCTCTACTCGGCATGGGTGCGACGGTGGTAGGGATTTGGCTCGAGATGCATCGCTGGCCGAGCGCATCTGAAGAGCAAGAGAATGGATGATAGCGCTTCCAACTGTTATCCGTTTTTTATCACTACGCTCAACTACATTCCGACACTATCCCCAGTTTTCTTGGGCTTCCCCGCTGAAAAGCGGGATTTTTTTTGCCTGAAAAAGGTACAATTACACCATACCTTATTAAAAATGGTGGTTTAACGTGGAATTAGAAGACATTTATCGCCGTGATCTAAGCTTGCTTGTCGCCCTTCGTGTACTTATCGAAGAGTGCAGTGTTAGCAAGGCGGCTAACCGTCTCAATCTCAGCCAGTCGGCGATGAGTCGGGTATTGGGCCGCTTACGGGAAATGCTTTCTGATCCACTCTTTACCCGTCAGGGGCAACATCTTATTCCAACCCAGAAAGCATTAGAAATCGATCGCTCTCTCGGTGAGCCGTTGGAATCATTGCGTCAGTTGCTCTCCCCACTAGAATTTGAGCCTAAGAGCTGCGATCAGACTTTCAGTATCGCGACCACAGACTATGCGATGCAGACTATCTTGCCGTTTGCTCTGCCACGAATCTATCAAGAAGCGCCAAATGTGTCGTTTAACTTCTTGCCGCTACAGCACGACAGGCTCGCCGATCAACTAACCTATCAAGGTGCAGACTTGGCGATATGTCGTCCTATTGGTCCTGTCGAGCCATTACGTAGTGAAATCCTTGGTCGGGTGGGAGTTTTGTGTTTGTTATCAAAACAGCATCCACTGGCAGATCAGGAGATGAGTCTGGCGGATTACCTCACTTATCCTCACGCGATGATAGCAATCAGTGATGGGGTTAAAGCGTTAATAGAGCAAGCCTTGGTGGATCAGCCGAAACGAAAGATGGTGTTACGTGCATACCATTTAGAAGCCGCGTTAGCGATCGTTGATACCATGCCGATCATTATTACCGTACCAGCCGACTTAGCTTATCTGGTCGCAGAGCGCTATGACTTAGTGATAAAACCGCTGCCGTTCCAGTTTACGCCGTTTGATTACTCTATGATCTGGCATCCACGTTGTGAGCACTCTCCTGCTCAGGAGTGGTTAAGAGGGATTGTTAAAGAAGAGTGTAGCCGCTTAATTGCCAAGCGGATTGAAGACATTGGTTTAGATTAAAACCTCTCAATAAAAAAACAGCCAGCATTACAGGTGCTGGCTGTTTTTATTTGTCTGTAGTTATAGCTTGATGACGACTCGGCCTGTTACCTGACCATTGGTGATGTCTTCAGCGTATTTTGGTGCTTCAGCCAGTTCCACTTCAGTACATGCTTGTTCGAAGTAGCTCTCTGGTAGTAGCTCAACCAGTTTTTCCCATGCCGCGATGCGCTTCTCTGTTGGGCACATAACGGAATCCACACCTTGTAGGCGAACGTTACGCAGAATAAATGGCATTACTGTTGTTGGTAGGTCGAAGCCGCCTGCCAGACCACACGCTGCTACAGCGCTGTTGTAATCCATCTGAGCAAGGACTTTTGCCAGCACTTTGCTACCAACGGTATCGACCGCACCAGCCCAGATCTGTTTTTCTAGTGGGCGTGCTGGTTCTTCAAACTCCACACGGTCGATAATGCGGCTAGCACCAAGCTTCTCTAGCAGTGGACCATTCTGTTCAACGCGACCTGTTACTGCCGCAACTTTGTAGCCCAATGTTGCCAATAGTGATACTGCCACAGAGCCTACGCCGCCACTTGCACCTGTTACAAGTACTTCACCATCTTCAGGTTTGATACCAGCATCAAGTAGCGCCTGAACACATAGCATGCCAGTGAAGCCTGCCGTGCCTACCATCATCGCTTTTTTGCTATCCAGGCCTTTTGGTAGTGGGACTAACCAGTCTGCTTTTAGACGCGCACGTTGAGCCATGCCACCCCAGTGGTTTTCACCTACACCCCAGCCTGTTAGTACGACTTTATCGCCAGCTTGGTAGCGGTTATCTTCAGAGCTAACCACAGTACCTGCCAGATCGATACCCGGAACCATAGGGAAGTTGCGGATAATTTTACCTTTACCAGTGATTGCTAAACCGTCTTTGTAGTTTAGTGATGAGTAATCAACATCAATCAGTACTTCACCTTCTGGCAGTTGCGCTTCATCGATCTGTTCGATAGTTGCGATAGTACGTTTGTCTTCTTGGTTTAGAATCAGTGCGTTAAACATAGGTGGTCTCCACAAATAGAGCAGCAATTTAAAAACTGCATATGAGTGTAGACCTAAAATGGATATGACTAAAATGAAACTTTAGCATTATATCTATGCGTATCACGCATTTTGGCTAAAGATTAACAAACTACGGAATTCAGTAGGGACTGATCAAAGAAAAAGCCCTTAATCCAAAAGGTTAAGGGCTCGCTATTCAGACTTATGAAAGGAAGAACTTGTAGGATGGATTATCCGTTTCATCTTTACATCGGTAACCCAACTCACGCAGGTGAGCTGAGAAACGAGTCAGATCGCTTTCATCAAGCTCAAAGCCACATAATACGCGACCATAATCGGCCCCGTGGTTACGGTAGTTGAATAGACTGATGTTCCAATGAGTACCTAGTGTGCTCAAGAACTTAAGCAGTGCCCCCGGATATTCTGGGAACTCAAAGCTGTATAAACGCTCTTTTAACGGCTTGGATGGCTTACCACCAATCATGTAGCGAATGTGCAACTTAGCCATTTCATCGTCTGATAAATCGACGACTGGATAGCCACCTTCACGCAGGTCATGAATGATATGGTCAAGTTCGTCCTGACCTCCTTGCAAGCGAACACCGACGAAGATGTTTGCCAGAGAGTCATCGTTGTAACGGTAGTTAAACTCGGTGACCGCTCGGCCACCAATCAGGTTACAGAACTCAAAGAAGGCGCCCTGACGTTCAGGGATAGTGACCGCCAGCAGACCCTCACGTTTTTCGCCTAGCTCGCAGCGTTCAGAAACATAACGCAAACCGTGGAAATTGGTATTGGCTCCAGATAGAACCGTACTCAGGTTTTTGCCTTGAAGTTGGTTTTGCTCTGCATACTTTTTCAGACCAGCCAGAGCAACCGCTCCAGATGGTTCAGCAATCGCACGTGTGTCTTCAAAGATATCTTTTACAGCGGCACAGATTTCATCACTGGAGACCGAGATATGCCCATCGATGTACTTTTGGCAAAGACGGAAAGTTTCGTCACCAATGCGTTTTACCGCAACACCATCGGCAAACATGCTCACTTGGTCAAGAACGACGGGTTCTCCAGCATCAAGTGCTGCTTTCAGACATGATGAATCTTCTGGTTCAACCGCTATCACCTTAATTTCAGGCATCAACTGTTTTACTAACACCGCTATACCAGCGGCAAGGCCACCGCCACCAACAGGGACAAAGATGTAATCTAAGTGTCCGTTCTGCTGCAGCATTTCCATACCAATGGTGCCTTGACCAGCAATGACCAATGGGTGGTCAAAAGGTGGCACAAAGGTATAGTTGTTCTCGGCCGAAAGGCGCTCAGCTTCAGCTTTTGCTTCATCAAAGTTGTTGCCATGAAGAACGACGTTACCACCAAAGCTACGTACCGCTTCAACTTTGATATCCGGCGTTATCTTCGGCATAACAATGGTGGTTTTAATACCAATCTTTGTGCCTGACAGTGCCATACCCTGAGCGTGGTTTCCTGCCGAAGCTGCTATAACACCTGCCGCTTTTTGTTCTTCTGTCAGGCTCGCCAGCATATTGTAGGCGCCACGCAACTTAAACGAGTGCACTGGCTGACGATCTTCACGCTTGATTTGTACGTTGTTGCCAATGCGTGCCGCAAGGCGAGGCATTTCCTGAAGTGGCGTTACCGTTGCCACTTCATAGACTGGGGCTCTTAAGATCTGGCGCAGATAATCCGCGCCAGTTTGGTTAGTCAGAGTCATAAGCTAGTCCTCTAGCTTTGATTTATCTCGTACTGCACCTTTGTCAGCACTGGTCGCCATACTTGCGTAAGCTTTTAGTGCAAATGAAACTTCTCGTTGACGATCGACTGGTTTCCAGCCTAGTTCATCTTGTTTCGCACGGCGCTCAGCAAGTTCCTGTTCAGATACCTCTAGGGAAATTGAACGGTTTGGAATATCAATTGCGATCATATCGCCTTGTTTCACCAGACCAATTGCGCCGCCGTTTGCTGCTTCAGGTGAAGCGTGACCGATAGACAGACCTGATGTACCGCCAGAGAAACGACCGTCAGTCAGAAGTGCACACTCTTTGCCTAAGCCCATAGATTTCAGGTAAGTGGTTGGGTAAAGCATTTCCTGCATACCCGGACCACCTTTAGGACCTTCGTAGCGAATAACAACCACATCACCCGCTTTTACTTTACCGCCTAAGATGCCTTCTACTGCATCTTCCTGGCTTTCAAACACAACCGCAGGACCCGTGAACTTATGGATGCTTTCATCCACACCAGCTGTCTTAACAATACAGCCATCCAGTGCGATGTTTCCTGATAGAACCGCTAGACCACCCTCTTGGCTAAAGGCGTTATCTTTAGTACGGATACAACCTTCAGCGCGGTCGTCATCAAGGCGATCCCAACGACAATCCTGAGAGAATGCCTGAGTGGTACGGATACCAGCAGGACCTGCGCGGAAGAACTTTAATACCTCTTCATCTTCGGTCTGGATGATGTCGTACTTCGCTAGCTGCTCTTTCATTGAAAGACCAAGAACGGTGCGTGCTTCGTTGTGTAGCAGGCCTGCACGGTCAAGTTCACCAAGGATAGCCATTACACCACCAGCGCGGTGTACGTCTTCCATATGATATTTCTGGGTTGATGGTGCAACTTTACATAGGTGTGGAACCTGACGAGATAGGCGATCGATATCTTCCATATCGAAATCCACTTCACCCTCTTGTGCTGCCGCCAGCAGGTGCAGGATAGTGTTAGTTGAACCACCCATTGCGATATCAAGTGCCATCGCGTTTTCAAATGCGTCAAACGTTGCAATGTTGCGTGGTAGTGCAGATTCGTCATCTTGCTCGTAGTAACGACGTGTCAGTTCAACAATGCGTCGACCTGCGTTAAGGAATAGCTGCTCACGGTCTGCGTGAGTTGCCAGCATAGAGCCGTTACCTGGCTGAGAAAGGCCCAGGGCTTCAGTCAGACAGTTCATTGAGTTAGCTGTGAACATACCTGAACATGAGCCACAAGTCGGACATGCGCTACGCTCGATTTGCTCACTTTGCTCGTCTGATACTTTCGGGTCTGCACCCTGAATCATCGCATCAACAAGGTCAAGCTTGATGATTTGGTCCGAAAGCTTAGTTTTACCCGCTTCCATCGGACCACCAGATACGAAGATGACTGGGATGTTCAGGCGCATAGAGGCCATTAGCATCCCTGGTGTGATTTTGTCACAGTTAGAGATACATACCATGGCATCGGCACAGTGCGCGTTAACCATGTACTCTACTGAGTCGGCGATAAGTTCACGCGACGGCAGTGAGTAAAGCATGCCGCCGTGACCCATTGCGATACCGTCATCGACCGCGATGGTGTTGAATTCTTTTGCAATGCCGCCGGCTTTTTCGATTTCTCGTGCGACTAGCTGACCCATGTCTTTTAGGTGTACGTGGCCAGGTACAAACTGAGTAAATGAGTTCACTACAGCAATAATTGGCTTACCAAAATCTTCGTCTTTTACGCCAGTTGCGCGCCATAGGGCACGAGCACCTGCCATGTTGCGGCCGTGAGTGGTGGTTGCTGATCTATATTTAGGCATTTTACTACTTCCTTATTTTGCCGGAGCGTTCTCTGGGTAAACGTAATCTAGCCAACCCCATTTATCTTCAGTGGTACCATTGAACAGGCCAAAGTAAGCTTCTTGTAGCTCTTTGGTAATTGGACCGCGTTTACCGCTTCCCACTTCAATCTTATCGATAGTTGCAACAGGAACGACTTCTGCTGCTGTACCAGTCATAAACACTTCATCTGCAAGGTAAAGTGCTTCACGTGCAATATTTGCTTCACGAACTTCGTAACCGCGATCACGAGCAATCGTCATGATTGAGTCACGAGTAATACCAGGCAGGATTGCGCTGGTTGCTGGTGGTGTTGTGATAACGCCATCTTTAATAACAAAGATGTTTTCGCCGGCACCCTCTGACAGGTAACCATCAACACTTAGTGCAATACCTTCATCGTAACCGTGACGACGAGCTTCACCACCTACCAGTAATGAAGACAGGTAGTTACCACCTGCTTTTGCCGCTGTTGGGATTGTGTTCGGAGCTGCACGATTCCAGCTAGAGATCATGGCATCTACACCTTTCTCTAGTGCTTCTTCACCCAGGTAAGAACCCCAAGGGAATGCAGCAATGATCAGGTCCATTTCTGTGCCTACAGGAGGACATACGCCCAAACCTACATTACCAACGAAACCAAGCGGACGAATGTACGCGCTGTCGAGTTTGTTCTGACGCAGTGTTTCACGCGTCGCTTCCATGATTTCTTCTACGCTGTATGGAATAGGGAAGCGGTAGATCTTGGCTGAATCTTTTAAACGCTTGGCGTGCTCAAGATGACGGAAGACAATTGGTCCATTTGGTGTGTTGTAGCAGCGTACGCCTTCGAATACAGAAGTGCCGTAGTGCATAGCGTGAGTCAAAACGTGTACGTTTGCCTCTGCCCAAGGAACCATTTCACCATTAAACCAAATGTAATCTGCTGTTTTTGTAGCCATTATTGCCTTCCTTATGCACAAATCTTTTGTTGTAAGTTGTTATTTGGTAATTCATCTCGCGCGATTTGCGTAACTTCAACGGTGCGTACGTCCCAGAGTTTCTCGATCTGATTAGTCAGGAATGAGATCGGGCGGTCGCTATCAACGATGATTTCTACGCTGGCGATTTTGCTTTCGTGGTTTTGAGTTCCGGCCACTTGTCTTACGGTGAAGCCGCGGTGACGAACAACGCGAAGAACACGTTCTAACAGTACGGGTTTGTCGTCTGCTTTAATGTCGATTAAGTATCTTTCCATTTTACGTGTTCTCCAGCATGTCATTGTTTGATGCACCAGGTGGTACTAGTGGCCAGACGTTCTCTTCCTCATCGATTAAAACATGAAGAAGGTATGACGTGTTACTTTCTAGCATCTCTTTTAGCGCTGGCTCAACTTCTTCTTTTTTGGTGATGGTTTTACCAGGAATATCAAAAGCTTTTGCTAGCATTACAAAGTCAGGGTTGTCGTCTAAGATCGTCTCGCTGTGGCGACCATCAAAGAATAGTGATTGCCACTGACGAACCATACCTAAGCGTTGGTTGTTAAGCAGAACAATCTTCACAGGGATCTGACGGCGTTTTAGTGTGCCCAGCTCCTGAACGTTCATCATGAACGAACCATCACCTGTAATAAGGATAGATTGATCACCCGGGCGTGCCACTGCTGCACCCATAGCTGCAGGAAGGCCGAAACCCATAGTGCCAAGGCCAGCTGACGTGATGAAGTTTTGTGGATCGCGTGGTTGAATATGCTGCGCAGCCCACATCTGGTGTTGACCTACGTCTGTAGAAACAATCGAGCTATCTGGCATCAGGTCGGAAAGCTGCTTCAATAGACCCGGAGCATAAATCAGCTCACCCGGGTGGTCATAACGCCATTTAAATCCGCTACGCAGGCTTTCACTATGTTTAACCCAAGGCGTGATGTCTTGAGTGAGTTCTAAATGAGGAAGAACAGCTGGGATTTCACCACGAACTGGAGCATTAGCCTGGCGCAATTTATGGATTTCGGCAGCGTCGATGTCGATATGGATAACTTTGGCATTGGGAGCAAAAGTATCGAGCTTACCTGTCACACGGTCATCAAAACGTGCACCAACAGCAATCAGAAGGTCACACTCCTGAACAACAAGGTTGGCAGCTTTGGTTCCGTGCATACCTAGCATGCCCAGATAGTGTGGGTCATGACGTTCAATAGTGCCTAAGCCTTTCAGCGTACTCACTGATGGCATTGGGTTAAGGCGCAGGAATTCGCGAACCGCATCAGTAGCGTGACCAAGCTGAACACCGCCACCAACGTAAAGTACCGGACGAGAGCTTTGTGATAGAAGGTCCTGAGCCTTAGCGATCGCATCAAGGCTTGCGACTGGCATTGCTGGAGGAGTAAATGGCGGTAGTACATCTACAGGAGCCTGACCTAGCTGGACATCTTTAGCGATATCGACAATGACCGGGCCTGGACGACCTGTTTTCGCTACTTCAAACGCTTCCGCCAATGTTGGCGCCAGCTCGTTGATATCAGTAACCAGGTAGCTGTGCTTGGTACAGGACAGCGACATACCAATGACGTCCATCTCCTGAAATGCGTCGGTACCAATGTGAGAACTTGCTACCTGACCTGTGATTGCGACTAATGGAATTGAATCCATAAAAGCGTCCGCCAGACCTGTAACTAAGTTTGTTGCTCCCGGACCTGAAGTCGCCATACATACTGCGACATCCTGGGTCGCGCGCGCCATACCAATTGCAGCCATTGCTGCACCTTGTTCATGACGACAGAGGATATGTTCAACGCCACCATCATATAGGGCGTCGTATATCGGCATTATGGCACCACCAGGGTAACCAAAAACGGTTTTAATTCCTTGCTGTTGTAGAGCAGCTACGACTAGCTCTGCACCTGTCATCGTCTACCCCCTTGGCTATCCATATCTTGATGTTGTGTTGTGTTGCACGTCATGTGCGCTCCCATTCTTCCTGCAAGCTCTATTGTTGAGCTTTAAATTTATGTCAGCCAAATTTTTCAGCGTACTAATTGTAAAAAACCCCCGGACTTTGCAGTGCGGGGGTTTTTTCTATTCTGTGGTTATCTTTCGCCCACTAGACCCCGCGCGGTGTCAATAATGACCACGATAATCAGGGCAATCAGTGCGTTAGTGCGGGCGTTGAAGTTCATCTTTATTTCTATAGTTATGTGTGCCTACTAGGGCACGAAAATGTTTGCGTCTCTAGTGGTAACATACATTTCCGTTAAATGACAAGCAAAAACTCATTCTTTTTTCACATTCTTTCAGCATCTAGCCAAGCTATATAACAACCTTGATAAGAAAATGAACTAACTATCAGGGGGATAAATAATGACCAGCCAAAAGACGGATTCACTATGGGATTAGCGATTGTTCATAGCCGGGCCTGTGTTGGGGTCGAAGCACCATCGGTGACGGTTGAAGTACACATTAGTAACGGCATGCCCGGTTTTTGCCTGGTTGGGTTACCGGAAACCACGGTCAAAGAGTCACGTGATAGGGTGCGCAGTGCCATTGTCAACTCACGCTTTGAGTTCCCGCCTAAGCGAATCACCGTTAACCTCGCTCCAGCTGACTTACCTAAAGAAGGTGGTCGCTTTGACCTTCCGATTGCGTTAGGTATTTTAGCGGCGTCCGATCAGATTCCGACCGCAGCTTTATCAGATCAGGAGTTTATTGGAGAGTTAGCGCTTTCCGGCCAGCTGAGATGCGTTAAAGGTGTCTTGCCTGCCGCTCTGGCTGCCAATCGCGTCCAACGTCGCCTTGTCGTTCCTGACCAGAATGGCGATCAAGCCGCGTTAGTTGGAGCGGACAGACACAAGTCCGCGCAAAGCCTGCTTGAGGTGTGTGCTGACCTATGTGGCCAGAAATCACTGTCACTTCATCAAACGAATCAGGACTATAGCCAGAATGATTTGCAGCGTGATATGCAAGATATTATTGGTCAGCAACAGGGCAAGCGAGCGTTAGAGATCGCTGCCGCTGGTAATCATAACTTGTTGTTTTTAGGGCCACCGGGCACCGGCAAAACCATGCTTGCCTCAAGGCTGTGTGATTTATTGCCTGAGATGTCTGATCAAGAAGCGTTAGAAACGGCCTCGGTAGCATCACTTACTCAGCAAGAGATTAATGCACACAACTGGAAGCAGAGACCTTTTCGGGCTCCTCATCATACAAGCTCGATGGCTGCGTTAGTCGGCGGCGGATCTATTCCACGCCCAGGGGAGATTTCCTTGGCGCACAACGGCTTACTCTTCCTTGATGAGATGCCAGAATTTGAGCGTAAAGTATTAGATTCTCTGCGTGAGCCGTTGGAGTCCGGAGAAATTATTATTTCTCGTGCGCAAGGAAAAACTCGTTTTCCCGCCCGCTTTCAACTGGTAGGTGCTTTGAATCCTAGTCCAACCGGTTACTACGAGGGCAATCAGTCGCGCGCCAATCCACAGACTATTTTGCGTTACTTGAGCCGTCTATCAGGACCATTGCTTGATAGGTTTGACATGTCGCTTGAGATCCCGGCGTTACCAAAGGGGACATTAGCTGAAGGCGGTGATCGCGGTGAAGCAACAGCTGTTGTTAAGCAGCGAGTATTGCAGGCACGAGAAACAATGCTAGCGCGAAGCAGTAAGGTCAATGCGTTACTGGGAAGCAGAGAAATAGAAGATTATTGTCCGCTTAAAAAGCAGGATGCGCAGTTTTTAGAAGAGGCGTTGCATCGTTTAGGGCTGTCTATTCGTGCCTATCATCGCATCATTAAAGTGGCGCGGACCATTGCTGATCTGGAAGGAGCACAGGATATAGAACGTAATCACTTGGCAGAAGCGCTGGGCTATCGTGCGATGGATCGATTGCTACGCCAGTTAACGGCACAATCGGTATAGTGAAAAGCCCGTCAATGACGGGCTAAAGGTGTGGTTAGAACTTGTAGTTCATACCGACAGAAAAGAGTAACTGCTGCTCATCGTAGAAGTTGATGTTTGAGTCACTCTGTCCATAACCTGCAAATGAAATCAGAGACCAGTCTTGCAAGTCCATAAATTGTTTATATTCGTATGCGGCAAACAGACTGAACTCATCATCTGAACGCGTAGTGTTATAGACAGGGTGAGAGGCGTCGTAGCTGAAGTGAGTATAACCAGCAGTCAGAGCGAATTGATGACGCTCGATGACTTTAAACAGAGAAAGCTCACCACCCCATGAGTTGTAAGAGTAGGCGTCACCCTTGGCATCCGATTTTACAAACGTGATAGAAGGTGCCAGGAAGGTAGCTTGATCGATGCGCAGGCGGTAATCACCTTTGAGGTAAAGCTTGTCGGCATCTCGTTTGAGTAATTGCGCTGATGAAGCGTAACCAGAATCCAGACCAGAACGCTCGTTTTCTACCTCTTGGGAAGCGTACGCAGTATCTAAGCTAAACCCTGAGTTATTAATGTTGCTCAGCTTAACTCGGAAAGCGTTACCTGTTTCGTCGGTTTCACTGCGATCAGAACCTGTTTTGAAAGGGTCTGCCCACGTTTCTCCAGACATGATTGTCGGTAGGAAAGAGGCATCTATCACTGTTCCATTTGCCAGCTGTTGCTTATAGCCTAGCTCTAACGCTAAGGTACCTACAGCAATATCTTCGCGGGATGTACCGACATAGAACTGCTTATCGAGTTGGCTACCAAAGGTATAGGCAACACTACCGAGTGGAAGTGGCATAAAGTTGCTATCGCTTTCGCCTTTTTGGGTGTTGTCAGTGATGGTCGCATTAGCGTCGGTATTAAAGTTGGATGTTGAGGAAAGGTAGCCAGCGCTTAGTGAAACTTCACCACTGATACCAGCGGTGTCTGACAGCTGTGCCATTGCCGGAGCAGTGCAAAAAATGGCAACTGAGAGCATGATAGGTTTAGTGCTCATTACGGGTTCTCCCAATAAGTAATGCATAAGATGGTGACTTAACCGGAAATAGTGTTACTTAACTACTCTGACCATGGTTAGATTAGTTTCAAACTTTCCAATGGCTTGTATAATTACACGCTGTTTTATTATTCATTAATAAAACTATATTAAATTTTCTTAGAATCTCATTATTAAGCGTTATGTTGGCACATTTACTTCTAATTCTGAACGTTACCTTAGTTATCTTAAATTCTGCCTTATGTTCAATCGCGATCTGTGTTGTCGCTGTGTTCAAGCTTGTTCTCCCTACAGCAACATTGAAAGCGAAAGGTACCCAGTTAGCTAATAAGATTATGTGGTTATGGGCAACAATTAATGCTGCAATTCTGAACATTTCTAACCAAATTGAGTGGGACATTGAGGGTGGTGAGGAGCTGAGAAAAGAGGGCTGGTATTTGATGATCAGTAATCACTTAAGCTGGACCGATATTGTCGTGTTGTGCTGTGTGTTTAAAGATCGCATCCCTATGCCGAAGTTCTTCCTCAAGCAGCAACTGCTTTATGTTCCTTTTATCGGTATGGCTTGCTGGGCACTGGATATGCCATTTATGCGCCGTTACTCACGAGAGTATCTAATCCGTCATCCAGAGAAGCGCGGCCAGGATTTGGCAACTACGCGTCGCTCATGTGCTAAGTTCAAACATACGCCAACAACCGTTGTTAACTATGTTGAAGGTACTCGTTTCACTGTGCAGAAGCAGCGTAAAAGCAAAGCGGGTTACGATTATCTTCTGCAACCGAAAACCGGTGGAATTGCTTATACCCTAGCGGCAATGGGCGATCAGTTTGACAATATCATCGATGTTACCCTGGCGTACCCAGATAATACCGAGAAGCCATTTAAAGATGCTTTGATGGGACGAATGAAGAGAATCGTTGTTCGTACCAACGTGCTGCCAGTGGATGAGCAAGTACGCGGCGATTACTTTAACGATAAGCCATACAAGCGTCAGTTCCAGCAGTGGCTGGGCGAGATATGGAAAGATAAAGATGAAGTACTAAAAGAGCTTCATCAAGACAAGTCGTAGCTTGTAGAGCGGATAAAAAAGGGAGCCAACTGGCTCCCTTTTATCTATCTGAAATGATTATTTTAGTGTCAGCAAGTAGTTCACTAATGCGAAGTACTCATCAAGTGTTTTGATGGATTGCGCTTGCACTAAATATTTGTTGTTAACCAATACTGCTGGTACGCCCGACAGGCCACTATCTTTGAACTGTTTGTCGAAACGACGAACCATTGAATCTACAGCAAAGCCATTGAAAGCTGCGTCGAATTTCTTCGCATTCACACCTTCATCAAGGAAGATTTGACGTAGCTCTTCGTCATTTTTTGGTGCTTTGCGCATGTTATGAATGCGGTTAAACAGCACTGGTGTCATTTTATCTTCGATTTTAAGAACGATCATAGTGGCGTAAGCTTTGCTCATCGACTCACCCATGTTACCGCCCATAAACGAAACGTGGTTTTTCTGGAACTTAGCATCTTTTGGCAGCTGTGCTTTTAGCTGCTGAATGATAGGTTCAAAAGTATTACAGTGGGGGCAGTAGAAGGAGAAAAACTCAGTCACTGTTGGCTTTTTAGAAGCTTCCAGATCAAGGACTTTGTAATGCTCACCTTGACTAAATTGTGCAGCATGAGCAGATAGGCTCAGCATTAGTGTTGCGACAAGTGCAAACAGCTTTTTCATTCTTAACTCCATGTTAATTATTGTAGTTACCACTGTGGCATGAGTGAAAGTGGTGCTTCATTTAATGCAGATATCTGCTCTTTGAAGCAAAGAACCTGACTCTCCCAATATTTTGGATCATTAAACCATGGGAAGGCGAGAGGAAACGCAGGATCTTGCCATCTTTTTGCTAGCCATGCCATATAGTGCACCATACGTAGACCACGCAGAGGCTCGATTAGTTTCAATTCGCTGAGATTAAAGTCGTTAAACTCCTGATACGCTTCCAGAATGATATCGAGCTGCATGATTTTATCGGCTCGTTCACCATTTAGAAGCATCCACAGATCCTGAATCGCAGGGCCATTGCGTGAATCATCCAGGTCGACAAACATTGGCCCATCACGCCACAGGATGTTGCCCGGGTGGCAATCGCCATGCAGACGCAACATGCTGGTGGATTCGGTCCAGTGCTGCTCGAGTGAGCTGATCAGCAGGTCGAGATCATTAAAAAAAGCGTTCTCCAGATGCATTGGAATAAATGGTGAGTTTTCCAGTAGCTTACGAGGTTGGTAAACATACTCTTCGAGACCAATGGTCGGACGGTGTTTGAAGATCTGTTTAGAGCCTACTTTATGGATACGACCTAAGAAACGGCCGACGCCTTCCAGTTGCTCGAGGTTATCGACTTCAAACTGGCGCCCACCAACACTGGCAAACAGTGCAAACAAATAACCCTGATAGTGATGTAACGTCTGTCCATTGATGCGGACTGGTGGAGCTACAGGTATCTCTGATTCGATCAGCTCAAGAGTAAAATCATGCTCTTCCTGAATCTGTTGCTGACTCCAACGCTCTGGGCGGTAGAACTTCACCACATAACGCTGACGTTCTTCATCAGTGAACTGATAGACGCGGTTTTCATAACTGTTAAGTGCTAAAAATCCCGACTCGGCGCGGATCCCGATACTCTCTAGCGCATACCACATAAAGTCTGGGGTGAGCGCGTCAAAGTTAAAAGCTTGCTGGGTCATAAAATAAAAGAGGCTCATTGCTGAGCGTTTCCTAGGTTGTTTAGTATGGGTGCTTGTAGTTCATTATTATAAAATACAAGCACTTAGTATTTTCTTTTATATGGCTATGGGGCGTTCTGGGTCATAAGTGTGGTCATTTTGTGGATCTCTTAACTTGTTTAGTGGGTTGAGTTTAACCGCATCAATCAAGTGGTCAGGAGCCAAATGCGCGTAAGTCATCGTTTGATTAATACTAGCATGCCCGAGTATTTCCTTAAGCGTTAAAATATCACCGCCATTCATTACAAAGTGACTTGCGAATGTATGTCGCAAAACATGCACTTTTTGCCCTTTAGGCAAATCAAAACCTAGCTTATCAAATATCCTAACTAGCCTAACCTGTGGGTCTTCACTAAACAGGTTTCCGCCATTCTCAGGGTAAATATCATCATATAGCTGTTTGCTAATTGGCACAGTTCTGGGCTTACCCGTTTTTGTGTTTGTAAATCTAATACGGTAAGGGCTGAGGTTGCTCGATTTTAGCGTGACCGTTTCCCTCCATCGAGATCCTGTAGCCAAGCTAATTTCTACGATTTTTAACAGTTCCCAATCATTTTTAAGGTAGTCCAAAAGGTCTTGGGTTTGCTTAAGGGTCAGGTAAGTCATTTCTGACTTTTCGGGCGCGGGTTGCTTTAGGTCTTTCAGTGGATGTGCGCCAGTAAAATCACCAGTCTCAATCAACACAGAAAAGACGTTGCTTAAGCATGAGGTTAGGCGTCTAACTGTGTTTGCTTTTTGTCCCCTTGCCATGCGTTCTAATTGCCAGTTGCTAATCAAAGTCGCGTCAATATTGTTTACAGTGGGGTCGCCCAACTCACGACAGATTAGCTCTACCTTTTTTCGGTAGTTGGCTGCGGTTCGTTTAAGCTGACCGGACTTAATCCACCAAATATCTATAAGTTCAGAAAGGCGGCGTTTATCTACGGGTAAGCCTAACCACTCTTTGTTGTGGTGCGTAGAAAGTATGTGCTTTTCATAGGCTAAAGCTTCTGCTTTCTTGTCAAACTTACGTCTGAAACGCTTGCCGTTTCTTCCTGACGGCCTCAAGTCTACAAGCCACTTTTCGCCGTCTTTCTTGACACTCATATGATTTTCTTCATAACAGGAGCAACAGCTTTACCTATGATCTTAAAGTTGCGCCCATTCTTGTGGTTAATGTTGAAAGCTGGATATTTAAGGTTGTCAGAAATGACCTTATAAACGCCATTTTCAATATCCCAATGCAAGCGTTTAACGTATACCGCATCATCAATTCGAATTACATACACCCCATTTACAACAGGGTGTTGCTGCTCTCTTATGTCTACAAGTAGCCTGTCTCTATGGCTTAAAGTCGGCTCCATTGAGTCGCCGTCTACAAAAATTACAGAACTAAAATCAGGCTTTAAGCCATATTCATGTAATAACTCTATCGGTAGGCTAAAAACTCCGATTTGAAATTCCGATTGAACCAAAGTTCCCGCCCCTGCAGCTGCATGTACATCATAAACTGGTAGCTTTGCCCACTCTTCGAACTCATTTAAAGGTTTTAATCCGTGTGCATTGCTAGGTGGAAGAGACCAATCTTTTTCTAAGAGCTTTTTTTGCTCAGTCTTATCTGTGACGAATCTCTCAATTATTTGCTTTTGTATATCTGGGTGAAAGTTGGAAATATGGTATTCGACAGCGCGAGCGTGTCCTATGGCTTTTCTCTTTAACCAGTTGTTTCTTCTGGCTTTTTGCCCTATTCCTGTAATTGTGTTTGGCATACCATCGAGCTCAATTAGTAAATCGCTCATTACCCACTCTTTCATAAAACCACCCTTAAGAACCTTTGAAAACCAAATTACTTATGCTTAAATCCAATAGAACCTTTACGAACCACTTGGTGGTTCTTTAACTGTTTTTTAGGAGTATTTAAGTCATGGTAGGTCATAAACAAACAGAAATGAATAATGTTAACGGTTTTTATGGGTCTTTTGTCACAGTTGAGAAGTATGCCGAACTAACAGGCTTTTCTATTGCTGCTGTGCGAATGCAGGTTAAACGCGGTCAATTGCCCCTTTTGAAGCGTGAAACCTCAAGTGATGCACGCCGAGTGTTAATCAATATGAGAGCTATTGATCAGTTAGCTGAGGAGCAAGCTGCGCAATATCAAGATTGGAAAGCGGCGATGTAGGGGGAACGCATGAAAACACCAATTCACTCAATCAATATTGATGTAAATACCTACTCTGAGGCTAAAGAGCTTTTTGATTACGCAACTCGAAAGGTAAGTCAGACAGGCTCTAGCTTTTGGTTGCACGTTAGAAACCAATCACTTGAAGCCATGAACACTCTAAAGAACTTAGAGGCGTAATTATGCAAGTTTCTGATCCAATACACCTACCGTGCCCCGATATGGCGGGCATGGCAAACCCAGACCCTAAGAAGTTAGAGCGTTCTTGTTTTCTGCTTCAAAAGCTACGTGAAAAGCACGGCATTAAAAAGCGTGCAAAAGCTCAATCAAAACCTATGACTTATACCTGCACAAAGGCGGGATGTATTGAGCCGTGGGGCACTATTAGCAATGGAGAGCCTTACTAGTCCATGAAAAAATACACCAAACCAACCAATAACCCACTAACCAAGCTCCCTGATTCATTGCGTCAGGAGCTTGCTACCTATGTGGTTAAAAATCAGGGCAATACCTACAACCAAGCAACGCCCAAAGAGCGCGTTTTTGAGTTCGCTCACCAAGTGGCTAACCGCTTCAAGTTGCCTAGTGACATTCGTAGCTATCTTGATAAAGCCTCGGCAGTGCGTTTTCGTAAGTACGGCTTTAAGCGTGCTATTGAGTTTATCGAGTCTCGTGCTAGTGCGGTTTCTTCTGCACTGGCGGTGTTACCTGAGCCTTTCTGGGCGGTGGATACTGAGCTAAAACGCGCACGTCTTGCAACTGAGTTATCAGGGCGTGCGGGTTTTCGTTTAAATCTTGCGGTAGATAAGGGAATGACGCCCTTTGAAGCTATCGAGCAAATCCATGAGTTTGCGGGGGCAGCACTTTGGATGCCTCAATTCCAAAAGCCGCGTGATGAAGATGAAGCTTATTCTATGCTTGCTCGTCTAGTTGATGAGGCAGTGTGGCGTAAAGCTATCGAGAAATTCACTTTAGCTGCGTTTGAAAATGCTCGCCGTGCTGCGGGCATGGTTTCCCCTCATGTTTCCCCTTACGCGTCAATTTCTGCCTGTGAGTGGCTCAAGGTTCGACAAGACAGACAGCGCGAATGGTTAGAGCTAATGGCGATTGAATCTGAAGAGGGGCACGTAGTGAGCATGTCTGATGTACACAAATCCTCTCAAGCCAATATGGAGAATCGCCGTCACGAACTCATGACCCGTATTGCGGGCTGTCAGGAATACGCAGATAGCAATAGTCACGCGGCGGTATTTATCACCATGACCGCCCCTAGTCGCTTTCACCGTTTAACTAAGCGCGGTGACTACTGGATTGAAAATAAGAAGTGGGACGGTAGCACACCTAGAGAAGCGCACGCATGGTTATCGAAATCATGGGAGCGTTTCCGTGCTTGGGCGGGGCGTCACGAGTTGACCTATTACGGGATGCGAGTCGTTGAACCTCACCAAGACGGCACACCACACTGGCACGGCGTGTTTTTCATGCCACTTGAGCAAGTTGCCGCGTTTATCAAAGCCCTGCAAGCCTATCAGTTTCAACGTGATTCTCAGGAGCTTTACAACTCATTGGGTGATCCAAAATTCAATGCCATGAAAGCCCGTTTTGAAGCCAAGATTTTAGACGGTTCAGAGGGTGGTGCGGTGGCGTACCTTGCTAAGTACATTTCTAAGAACGTTGATGGATTCGGTCTGGAAGATTTGACCGACTTAGACAACCGCAAAGCCAAGCTACAAGACACGGTTAAAAATGTTACAGCATGGTCGCGTAAGTTCTGCTTTCGTCAATTCCAGTTTCAGAAAACGCCTAGCGTCACAGTATGGCGTGAGCTTCGCCGTATCCAAGATGAGCAAGAGTTCTGCACGTTTGAGAAAGCGCGTAGAGCGGCGGATAACGGCTTTTTCTCTGCATTCTTTGATTACATGGGAGGGCACAGATTACCGCAATCTATGCGCCCAATTAAACCAATGAAAGAAGCTAAAGAGAACAAATATGGTGAGTCAGTACCCGTGATTGTGGGAGTGACTGGCAGCGGTCTAGAAGTGTTAACGCATGAGCTTGAATGGAAGCTCATCAAAAAGCCTTCCGACTTGTCGGAGGCTTCTGAAAGCAAGCGGGAGCTTGCGCCTTGGTCTAGTGGCAATAATTGTACGCAGGAAGTTAAAGCCACAAGACAACAACAAATAATCGCTAATTTCTTTCTAAATATGGATCTCAATGGGGGCGGTTCGCCTGAGTGGGAAGAGTTTTGGAATAGATAACAAACACGCCAACGATGGGAATCAGGGGCAACCTTTTTAACTAACGTCGAGAGACAGGGGATTTTATCCATGAACTTAAATCAAATCACAACACGTCACAAAGAACTAGAAACCAACATTCAACAAGCATTTGAAAGCCTAAAAGGTAAGGGCAGCTTTAACCCTATGTCGTTAATGAAATTGGTCAGCGGTGGTGATCTCAATCTAGGGGCTCTGGGTTTACCTGAGAATTTGTTTGAAGAGTTAGCAGAGTACCAAGCCTTAAGCGCCACATTACGCGGTGTGGCTGAAAAAGTTGCGGCGAAAATGGGAGAGAGTGCTCATGCTTAAGGTGTCCACAAACAAAGCCATTGCTGGCTATGCGCCTTGCTCGGAGTGCAATACATTGGCTGCGGTGCATTTTCCTAACGGTGGGCGACGAGCGAACACGCCATATCTGTCTTGTGGTGGCTGCAATAAGACCATTCAGGCGAGTACGACCAAAGAGCACATTAAGCTGAATTATGTGCCAACGCTTGAGGCGTATGCCGAGCGTTTTGATGTGGACGTGAGCGCAGAGCAAGAGCAAATCGCCGCGAATAAGTGGACAGAAAACCCTGCGTTATATGATGCAAAAGTCAACGGTGTGGTCGAAGAGTTGCAAACCTCTTTGCTTGAAGGCAGTGAGCCTGTGGAAGGGGAAGTACTTGAAGCTACACCGCCGAACAAGGAAGCAGTGAACATACCAGGGCAGGAATCGGTGACTATCGATAACGACACGCAGCAGGTCGTTGATGAGGAAGCCGAAGCAAAAAAGCCGCAAGAGCGTGGCGGCGTGATATGGCTTGTCGTGCTGCTCGCCGTTTTGCTGTTGGTCTCTGTCGGTGGCTACTGTCTGGTCAAACGCAGCAAGCGCAAAGCGGTCGAAGCGCAAGCCAAGCAAGAGGTGAAAGCCGATGAGTGAGGGTGTACTTGAGCAAGAGTTTGATCTCGATGGCTTAGATTTCAGTCCCGAGTTAATCGCAGACCTCGAAGCGATTGAGCCAACGCCACAACCGGAAGCGGAGCAGGAGGAAGAAGCAAAGCAGGATTACTCGGGGGCTAAAGGGGAAATGACCGCCGAGTGGATGATTGAAATGATTGAGGCAGGTTTTAAGAGTTTCATCAATGAAGATTACGCCCTACCAGAGAAGAAAAAAGCCGTCATCGTGAATAACTTTACCCCCGTACTCAATAAGTATGACGGCGGCATTGTTGGCTTGCTTGGGGATTACAAAGAAGAGGGGCAAGCGCTGTTTGCGGTGGCGATTCTGGGCTTTTCCATGTGGATGTCGGTTAAGGAAATGAAGCGCAAGCCAGTGGCGCCAGAAGGGGGTGAGGATGGCAAAAAATAGCAGAGAGCTGGAAGCCAAACACACGCTTTACTCTGCTACTACGGGTGGCGGTAAAACCACCGCCATCCATAAGTCGGATGTACTGCGTAAACAAAACCGCATCGCCATTTTTGACCCTTACAATGCGTATCACAAACTCGGACGTAAGCCCGTCATCAAAACCTATTCCCTGAAAGAGTTCGCCGTCACTTTGCATAAGCTGATGAACCAGAAAAAGCCGTTTGTCGTGTCGCTGTGCGGCGTGTATGGCAAGAAAGAGCTGATTTTGTTCGCGGAAATTCTGTGGGCGGTGGCAGATGGCAACAAAGAGCTGCATACCGTGATTGAAGAGCTTGCTGCTTCAGTCACGCCAAGGGCGATTGACGGGCGCGTGGGTGAGCTGTGGCGCGGTGGTCGTCAGTTTGGTCTTGTGATGCACGCGCTGTTTCAGCGTCCGCAAGATGTACCCAAGGTGGTCACTAACCTGTCTCGCTACAAATGGATAGGCAAAGTGGACAATTCCTCTGAAGCCGAGTGGTGGAGTAAGCAGATTGATGTCCCTGTTACGGACATCAAAAACTTAAAAGGCTGGCACTATTATTTTAAGGAAACGGGCAAACCTGCCACTTACGGCAAATTACAAGGCGCAAGGGGTTAAAAATTTGCGTTAACCAAATCACAATTTAAACGCTACTTAAACCTATAGGTCACAAGCCTATAGGTTTTTTTTGCCCTTTTTTTACGCGTCTCGCCGTGGTTTTCTAATAAGCCTCAAGCCAATGGTGGCGGGGGTTATATGTGGAAAATTGGGTTTAATACCTTAATCGGAAAAGGGTTTGAAAATATGTTCGGTATCACTAAAGGGCAATGGAAAGTCGTTGCCGTGGCCGTCGTGGTCGTATTTGCGCTGATGTATGCGATTCACAACGTGTCTGCGCTTGAAGATGTCGCTGACCAAATTGGTCTGGACGACTAACGCGTAAGCGTTGTGTCACTGGGTTTAACTAACAAGAGAGTAACGAAATGGCAACTCCACAAAAAGAGCAAGCGGCGCGCGTTCAGACTAAGGGCGTCTATGACGTTCGACAGGTTGACCTGCAACCGTTTCGAAACGGCTTGCCGTATGGCAAAGAGGCGGTTTTGGATATCACCGACCTCTACACGTATTCGTCTATCTGCCTAAAGGTCGATTTACCGATTAAACGCTTGGGCCGTGTGTCTCTAGAGCGTAATGGTCGTGAGATTTTTGGTGTCCCTGCAGAGTTCTTCCAGATGCGTGATGAATATCTGAAGAATCCAACGCAGCTTAAAGGGGTCGATGGTGCGACACAAACACGTTTAACCATCGACTTTGCAGACGAAAACTTAAAAACGCTGCTCGGCATTCGTCGCGGTGAGCTGGTCATGCTTGATGGTGAGCGCTTAACCCTGAAAGTTCAGGTGAAAGCGAAAGCAAGCGGAGACCCCGATATGCCGAGTTTCCATGCGACGGCGCGTGTAAGCAGCGCGCAAACGGTGCGCTTTGACCAAATCAAGTTTTTGCATACTTCAGTGACGCACTCACTGGTCGGTGCGCAAAAACATGACTTCCCATTTGCGGGCATTAATAACCGCATTCGCCGTATCTTCGTGCGCACCGAAAACGACGACATCACCAAGGTGACGATTAAGCGTGATAACGCGATTGAGCGTGAAATCTCAGTTGAAGATTTGCGCTACAACCAAAAGCGCTACGGGGACAAGCTACCGCCGTCAGCGGGTTTCTGGATTGACTTTGTTGAGCTGGGTTGGGCGAACGATACCGCGTTTATTCCTGCCGCGCTGAACAGCTTAAAGCTAGAGCTTGATAAGCGTACCACGGGTGAAGTTGAGTTCTTTGTTGAACTGCTCGAAGTCGAAGCACAACTGAGCGATTAAGGGGGCTGATATGGCTTGGTATGAAGGTATCAGCGATTCAGTGGGCGGGTTCTTTGGCGATGCGCTTGATTTCGGTAAAGACGTGTACGGCAACGTGACCGCCAATGAGCAAGCCAAGGCGCAGCAAGACGCGGCAGCAGTGGAAAAAGTGAAAAACGAAAACGCCACTAAGACCGAACAAGCGCGCATTGAGCTGCAAACCGAGCAGCTTGCTTATCAGCGTGAGAAGGACGCTGAGCAGCGCAAAATGATGCTGATTGGTGGCGGGGTTCTGGTAGTTCTGTTTCTGCTGTTCTCTGTGCTGAAAAGTAAGTAAGGGGGTCAACAATGCCTTTACTGATCCCGCTGGCTGCGGGTGTGGGCGTGGGTTGGTGGGGAACCAAATCCACGGTTGAGGCAGTCACGGGCGGTGATGCGTTTCGCGTCCCGCCTTGGGTCTACCTTGTGGTGTTAGGGCTTGCCTATCTATGGGCGAAAAAGCGAGGGCTTATCTAATGATGGACATGTTAAGCGGTGGCGGTGGCTACTCAAACAGCTCTAGCTCAAGCGCGAAGAATGGCGATTTTAAGGGCGGTAGCGTTGGCAATGTGACGTTTAACAACGGCACGTCAGCGTTTAAGCAAGCGCCTAACTATCAGCTCTATGCGGTGTTGGCCTTGGTGGCGCTATTGGTGATTTTGCTATGGAAAAAGTAACGCCTAAAAAAGTGAACTGGACGCCAGAGTTAGAGCAGCGCTTTAAGGATGCTGGCTTTGCTCCCATCATCATTGAAGAGTTGAAAATGTTCGTTAACAAGGGCAATGGCGAAGTGTATCAGGCGGGTGACTTACAGATTATTACCCGCGTTGAAATGGTCAATGAGCTCGATTACGAAGTGGTGTGGATGGCGTCGATTGGTCGCGGTCTTAAGCAGTGGGCACAAACATTTTTTGATGGCGCCAAGCGCGCAGGGGCGAAGTATATCCGCTTTCACATTGATGAAAGCAGTCGTCGCGAACTGTTGATTTTGCGTGTCATTGGGGGTTGGAAACCGGAGCGTGTGGAGGGGTGGGATAACGACCCGTCGCACGGCGTGTATCGCGTCAACTTAGGGGGTGGCTAATGTCGGGTTCTAAGAGTTCTCAAGCCAGTACCACCACCAATACGACGGTTAACAACGTTTTAGACGGTGGTGCGATTCAGGCAAGCTTTGATTTTGCTAACAACATTGCGGACGAGGGTTTTGATTCGGTCAATGAGGCTGTGAAAACGGCAGGGGAAACCACGAAACACGCGCTTGATAGCAATGTGACGGTGACGAAAGAGGCGTTCGAAAATTACGAAGGCATTACTGAAACGGCACTGGATAACAGCTTACAGCTCAGTCAAGACGCGCTATCGAAGCTGACCGATTCCAATAACAGATCATTAGATACGTTAGCCAATATGCAGAGTAGCCAAAACTCTAGCAATGCTGCCCTATTAAAAGGGATCCAATCAACGGTCAAGAGTAACAACACAGGTGGCGCGAGCGACGTGCTGGAAACTCAAAAAGTCGCGCTGTATGTCATCGGTGCAATGATGCTGATTATTGCACTCATGGCAATGCGGCGAGGGAAATAAACAATGAAGTACGAGCAATATTTAACGAATGGCGCCACGGTGACGGTCAGTGTCTCGGGTCGTTATATCTATCTAGATAAGGGTGATGAGATTCAGGTGATAGCGAATGGTCGCTCAATGGATATTTATCGCGGCTTTACATTTGATGTTGAAAGCGAGTTTACCGAACTCGTGATCACTCAGCAGGGGCTGGACGGGGATATTGCTCTGCTCATTTCTGACGTGCCTTTTGTGGCGGGTGTGGATGGCTCAAAGCTCAATATCAGCGCTGACTTAGAAGTGAGTGAGGTCGGGGTGCGTTTTATTGGTGCTCAACCTGTCACGCTACCGGATGACCAGAGCATGAGTGTTGAGGTTAGCAATTTGCCGCAAGAGCAAGCGGTAAGAGTGGTCAACATGCCCGAAGAGAAAGACGTGCAAAAGGTGCATGTAGTCGAAGTGTCAGAGCCAAATCTCAGCTATGTGGCGCATGACACCATGACGCAAACGGGCACGATTTCCGCCAACAACCGCCGCAAAGAATTGCTACTTCATGCCGCGCCAAATAATCAAGGCATTATCTGGCTCGGCGGTTATGAAAATCGCGGCTACCCATTGCGACCGGACGGCGGTTTTATCCTGTCAAACGGTGCAAGTCTTGAAGTGCTTATTCCGGCTAACTGTGAGCTGTATGTGAGTGAGGTAACAGCATGAGTCAGATCATCCCACCTCCGTTCAAAATCGAGTTTCCAGAGCAAATTGCCCTCAGTGACCAGATAGCAGGTAATCGCTCCGATGTTGCTGCAAGTGAAAAGGCGGTGAGCTTGGTCAATAACAAAGTCTCAAATCTTGCCAAGGTGCACAGCGGGACAGAAACGCCAACCAGTGACGTGGGTAAAGATGGCGATGTGTTTTACGTCTACTAGGTGCTTGGGGGTGGGGTTTGGACAACTTAATCAAAACCGAAGGGCATTGGCAGCAGGGGAAACCAGCCATTAAACACAACGGTGTCTGGCGCTTTGCTAAGCGGGTCTTTCATAAGGTGAATGCTCAATGGGTGCTGACTTACAACCGCAAGCTTGTGATTGATATCAGCACCAATCAGGTGAATTACAACTTATTTTCAGCGCTCAGTAATATCGTTCCTGACGTTGAAGAGATTGAAGTCAACATTCACTCGAGTGTAGTGATTTCCTCTAGAAGCTCCGCGGTCTCCGCTTTCAATGTGGGCAACGCATTCACAGGGAAAAACGTCGTCATCAATAACTGGGGTTCCATTATTGGTAAAGGTGGTAAAGGAGGAAAGGGCGGAATTGGCAATACACGTGGTGGCCATGGTGGAGCAGGCGGGACGGCGCTGTATGTTCGCACGGCTAATCCTCTTATTTTGCATAACCACGGGCGCATTCTGGGCGGTGGTGGAGGTGGAGCGGGTGGCTCTGCATTTTCTTCACCAGGCAGTGCCGTGTCATTTGAAGGTGCAGGTGGCGGCGGTGGTGGTGGTGCAGGTGGTGGTGAGGGTTCAACCGGAGGTCGTAAAGATTATGCGGTTGCGGGGCGTGGTGGAAATGGTTCGCTAGAGTCCTATGGCAGCGGCGGTGCTCCTTTCATCTTAAAGGGCAAACAAACGTTAGTGTGGGGTGTTCGTGGTGGTCGCGGTGGCCGTCACGGAGAAGCCGGACAAAGCACAGCGAGATTCTCTGCATCATGGGGAAACAAAGGCTTGGTTCGACCTAGTGGAGCAAGTGGTGGTCGTGGTGGTTATGCCATTGATGGCCAATCAAAAGTAATGATTCTCTTCACTGGCGCTTTTGCGGGCGCCCAAGTGAACTGATTTTTAATCCAATGGATGGGGTGTTTATGGCTACACAGACAAAAATCATCGCGCTGGCACTCCTACTCACAACGGCAGGTGTCATCATGAGTAAAGCAATTGAGCCTCGCGGCTTTCGTAATAACAATCCTTTGAATATTGACTACAACCCATCGAATCAATGGGACGGTCAAACGGGCATAGAAAAAGGCGTACCCTCCCCACGCTTTGCGACGTTCAAGTCGAAAAAATGGGGCGTTCGAGCGGCAGCAAAACTGGTTCGCAATTACATGAACTTTTACGGGCTGCGCACCGTCTACGGCATTGTTGACCGTTGGGCGCCCTCAGTGGAGAACGATACGAACGCTTACGCGGAACATGTCGCGCATAAGCTTGGCGTAAGCCCTTATGAGCCTATTTTGGAATCAGACATTCCAGAGCTGCTTTATCACATGATTAAGCATGAAAATGGTAAGTACCTAGACCGTGAAACGGTGAATCTAGGCGCTAAGATGGCGGGGATTGCAGTGTAATGGCTATCCCGATTATCACACTCATCACAGGCGGCTTTTCCTTGGCTAAGTCTTGGGTTCAGGGCAAGGCGGAAGCGGTTAAAGAAAAGTCCATTACAGCGCGTGAAGCAGTGCAGGCCAAACGCGACGAGAATAAACAGCGCGAGAGCAATCTGGCAAAAGGCGAACGCTCAATGGCCGAGCTTGACGCCATCACGCTAAAGCAAATTGGGTGGCTAGATGACTTTGTGATTATTTCTATCTGGGCGGTGGTATGGTCGTGCTTTATTCCGGACTTGCAGCCTTATGCGGTGGCAGGGGTTAAGAGTTTGGCAACGATGCCCGTCTGGTTTCAGTATGTGGTAGCGGCGTCCATCATCTACACACTCGGCTTTAAATCTTTGGTTTATCGCCTATTGGTTAAGCGAGGGTTTTGATGGAAGTAATACAAGCACTGGGCTTAGACGGCAACACAATTTTAATTTTGGTGGGGCTATTTAAGCTTCACACTCGAGTCACGATTTTAGAAACGAAAGGATCAGCGTAATGGCAGCACGTAAAAAGGCTTAAAGGCTAGTTTTCCTACCAAAAGTTATCCGGATTTAGAAGATAGTGAAATTAAACGTCACGCAGCATTCTAAGATCACAATATGGCCATTAACCTATTGATTAAAAATTGAATGAATACATGAAAGACGACATCATGTGAACATGAAAGGCAAACGTTAGTCGCCTAAGTAGCGTTGGGCTTACCATAGGAATTTTGAAATGCTGAATACAATCAAGTTTGTTGTCCTATCCTCGATATTTATTCAATTTTCTGCAATAGCAGGGGAGCAGCAAAATGAAATTGTTGCATTGTCTCGATTGGCAGGGATGGCTGAATATTGTCAGCACTATTACGAAGATTCGAGTAACAATACGAAAGCTAAAGTTATGCATCAGTTTAATCGTCAACTATCAGAGAAAGCAGTATCGTTGTTTAGTTCAATGGAAGATTCAAAATTGGCTAGCGATAATCGAATTAGCGCATATAAAAAGTACAAACAAAAATTCAGCTCAACGTCAGATACAGTTTGTTCCAATTTAGAGCACACCATTGGAACACTAGAGCTGTAGGCTTAATGAGGCTAAGTGTTCAGAGGATGGAATGTATACCGAACTAATTAAATATGTAGTACTAATCGTCACTAGCTTTCTTGGTGCAGCATTCGGCGCTCACTTCACGTTGTCTCGGTCTAAGAAAGAAAAAATTTGGGATGAGAAAAGGGAACTCTACAGTAGAGTAATTATAGCTCTGGAAGATATTTCGTATTGGGCTGAGCAAGTTCGCTCTGAACATTGTTGTGAGTATACTAGTCGCCCAGACTCTAATTTCGATGAGTCCATGAGAGATATCCAAAAATTAACAGTCTCAGGCAGGTTGGTAATGAACGATGAATTTTATAAACTTCTAGAGTCTGTAAATAGCTCCTTACGAACAGAAAATTTTAATGCACATGAAGCCGCTCAACAATCCTTTGATAATCCCCACTCAGATCACTTGTTTAGACATGCAGTAAGAATTCGCGACATTGCTGAAGAGCACTTGCCTAAGTTAATCGAGGCAGCAAGACAGGATCTGCCAAAACGAACATAACACCGTTCAAAGTATCAACATACTTTTTCTAATCCGACTACATAACTATAAAGCATCAGGTATGAAAAGCTTTTGTCCAAGTAGCTACGAGTTAGAGTACATTATAAAAAGCCCGCCACCAGCGGGCGTTTTAAAAGGGGATAGTTTACCTTGGGATGAGTGGTTGGTTGCAGTTGAGGAGGTTGTTTTCTGAACAGCAACCGCATGGCTAGCAAATAAGCAGCCGTACTTGATAGTGAGGTTATTGTATAGATGTGGTCACTATGTGGTCGGTGTTCTTTATTTTTTCTTTATTGTCAGTAATTTAGGGTGAAAATAGAGGCTCATTGCTGAGCCTCTTTCCATTGGGTGAATAGACAGTCTAGAGCTTCTTAATGAAGCGACTCTCTATGGCAATAGTGAAGTCTTCGCTGTCGGACAGTATAAACTGAATTGTCGAAACAGGAGAGCTGAGTTTGTCAGGATGAACACCAAGGCTCATTGGCAGGTTCAGTACTTCACCCGGTTCTACCTGTACGGTTTGTTTGCCGTACCAAGAGACATCACTAAGTCCTTCTACGTCCAGTTTGTACTCTTGTTCTTGCTGAGTCTTGTTGATGATCTTAAGAGTGTAAGTGTTCTCCACTTCGCCCAAACCATTCACTCTGAACAGCTGGTTACGATCACGTAGTACGCTCAGGCCTGCCGGGTCAACACTGGCAACCTGAACAAAGAACAGGCCAATCATTACTAATAATACGGCGCCGTAGCCCAGCAGTTTAGGGCGAGCAACCTTAGTGTGTTTACCCGAAAGACGGTGCTCAGTTGTGTAGCTGATGAGTCCTTTTTCATAGCCCATGCGATCCATGGTTTTGTCACAGGCATCAATACAGGCACCACAGTTAATACATTCGTATTGTAGGCCGTCACGAATATCGATCCCTGTCGGACAAACCTGTACACACAGGTCACAATCGATACAGTCACCCAGTCCTAGTGCTTTTGGATCGGCTTTACGTGAGCGGGGACCACGTGTTTCGCCACGTTTGGTATCGTAGCCGACGATAAAGGTATCTTTATCGAACATTGCTGACTGGAAGCGAGCGTAAGGGCACATGTGAATACACATGATTGAGCGCATCCAACCTGCATTAGCGTATGTACAAATAGCAAAAAATAGCACCCAGAATACAGGCCAGAACTCAGCGTCAAAGGTGAAGAAACCGACTACCAGCTCTTTAATTGGCACGAAGTAGCCTGTGAAGGTGAAACCTGTCGCCAGAGCGATACCCCACCAAGCCAAATGTTTCGCTGTCTTGCGTAAGGCCAGATTGGCCGTTATTTTGCCAGAGTCTTGCTTACGACGTTTGTTGGCACTGCCTTCTAGCTTTTCTTCAAACCATATGTACATAAAGGTCCAGACGGTTTGCGGACATAGGTAGCCACACCATACCCGTCCTAAGAAGGTGGTGAGGAAAAACAGGCCAAAGGCTGCGATCATAAACAGTAGTGCAAGCAGAGTCAGATCTTGCGGATAAAGGGTGGTACCGAAAAAGTTGAACTGTTGATGACCAATATCGAGCAGGATTGCTTGGCGTTCGCCATAAGGAATCCATGGGATAAGGGCAAAAAATACCAGCAGAAACCAACCACCGTAGCGGCGCAGCTTCTGAAAGGTTCCTTTACTCTCGCGGACGTAAATCCGATTGCTTGGGTTAAACCTGTCGCCCTTGGTCTTATGAGTTTTCGGGTTAAAGGTTTTGGGAGTCACATCTTTGATATCGATTTTATCCTGACTCATTACGCTTCCTTCTTTAGGCTAAAAGGCGAGATTTCTGCTGATCTCGCTCGTTAGACATTGCTATCTATTATTTTAGTAATTACTTATGCTCGGCGATTATATACGCAATAACATTTTTATTTCTTTAACACTATCAACCTTTAACAACAAAGATCAGTACAGTTTTATAAATAAATAACCTAACAGTTTTACCTTTATACGGTCAGTAGATATAAAAAAAGCGACCTGAGGTCGCTTTTATTTTCAATCTGTTTTTACTCTATGATGCCGCGAGCACGTAGAATCGCAGTTTTAAAGTCATCTTCCTGGTCTTTTTTAAGACCCGGGATCATTTCATCTTTGCCGCTGTTACGCATTTTAAGATGGTAGATCAGAACATCATCAGTCAGCTCTTCAAGCTTTCCCTGATAACCTGCTTCTTGCGCCAGTTTGACGATAAACTGCAGCAGGTTCATTTCCTGATCTTTTTGCCACTCTGGTTCCAGCAGCTCTAACAGTTCTTCTATTCGATGGCATTTCATCAGCTTTCTCCACACAACTTATAATGATTTGTTGCTAAAGGTATCAAATAGGTACTGAGAAGGTAAGAAAAAAGCGCAGCCAAGACTGCGCTTTTTAATTAAGCAGCTTTAACCACTTTAGGAGAAGCCACAGTCATTAAGGCTGTTTTTTCAACTAAGGTCATGGTTGGAGCGACTTTCTTTGCCACAGGAGCGGAAGTGAAACCGCTACGACGGCGCATCGCACTTGTGTTTGTGTGCGAGAACCTGACTGTTGTTGGGCGCATTAATTTACCTAACTGTCAGGCATATCCATTGCCAATGTAATGGCCTGATTAACTATGAGTTGAGCTCCATTGCTGAAGTTTGGCTCTTCTGGCTTACGCCAATCCAAATAATTAATCAGGAATATTGATATGCACGCATATCAATAAATAGATTAGCATTATCAGTCAGATTGGTCGATATGTAATCGATGTGTGGTTGCTACAATTATGTGAACAAGTCACTAGCAGTGAGACAGCAAAGCAGATTAGTATGAAAATAATTTAATGGTCTCGTGTGTGCCAAGGAGGTGTGTATGTCGTTGTTTAAGAAAACGCTGGCGACGTTTGGTATTGGCTCTGCAAAAGTCGACTCTGTACTCCAGCAAGAAGTACTGTATCCGGGACAAAAACTCAACATTACCATTCATGTTTATGGTGGTTCGACTGCTCAAGAGATAGATAACATCGATCTCAAGCTTTATTGCCGCTATATCAAAGAGGTGCCAGCTAATCACGATAAAGACAAAGCTAATGCTGGCCGAATGCGCCGTGTTCCGGCAAGTTATGCATTAGCTGAGTGGTCACTGCCTTACGCTTTCACCATTGAGCCTGGCGAAACGCGCGATTTCGCAGTAGAGCTGGATGTACCTTGGAATACGCCAGTTACCATTGGTGATTCTAAAGTCTGGCTAGAGACAGGTTTGGATATCGCGATGGCAAAAGATCCTACTGATAAAGATATTCTCACTGTACGACCTGACCCACTGTTAGACGGCATTTTTACTGCGTTGGAAGAGCAGGGGCTGCGTATTCGTCAGGTTGAGTGTGAAGAAGTAGACGGCTTTGCCATGCCATTTGTACAGGAATTTGAGTTTGTTCCTACCACTGGGCCTTTTCATGGTCGTTGGCGAGAGTTAGAAGTGGTCGCCTATCGCAGCGATGATGAGTTACAGATGTGGTTTGAAATTGACCGTCATCGTGAAGGTGCCAAAGGTATGCTCGCAAGCTTGCTAGGCATTGGTGATCTAAAGCGTCAGATGTCGATTCCACTGCATACTTCTGCTCAGGAAGCAGGGCAGAAAGTGGTTGAATATCTGGATAGCCACTCTTAACCAAAAATTAACCAACTTTCAGCTTACAACTGTAAGCCTAATATGCCATACTCTTGAGTAATTATTCCAATCGTTACTCAAGAGTAGGGCCGAATGTCTGCTAATCCAGCCGCTGCATATAGTGTTAAAGAAGAGTTTGCCAATACGCTAACCCATGCTCTGGGTATGGTGCTGAGTATTGTTGGCTTGGTACTGCTGCTGATCAAATCTACAGAGCACAACGCCGATACACTGACGATCACTAGTATGAGTGTTTATGGTGCGAGTATGATTGTGCTGTTTTTAGCTTCCACTCTTTATCATGCTGTGCCGTACCAAAAAGCCAAACGTGCACTGAAAACTTTCGACCATTGTGCAATCTATCTGTTGATTGCCGGTAGTTACACGCCCTTTCTATTGGTGAGCTTACGTACACCACTGGCAATTAGCCTGATGGTTGTGATTTGGAGCATCGCCCTGTTCGGTATCATTATGAAGATGGCGTTTGTTTATCGCTTTAAAAGGCTTTCTCTCGCAACTTACCTGATCATGGGCTGGTTATCTTTGATAGTGATTTATCAACTGGCGATGAACTTGTCGTTAGGTGGCTTGGCGCTGTTAGCGGCTGGCGGTTTGATTTATTCGCTGGGTGTGATCTTCTATGTCGCGAAACGCATCCCTTACAATCATGCTATCTGGCATGGCTTTGTCCTGGCGGGATGCGCTTGTCACTTCTTTGCTATTTATCTTTATGTTGATCCCGTCTAGCGAGTTTCAACTTTGATGATTTTTGCGTTGATTTGGTACTGATCTGCACGCTTAACATTAATTTTTATCGTCTTACCTGCAACCGCTTGTTGTGGACGCAGGTAAGTGTCTGCAAGGCGTTTAATGGAAGTCCAGACTGACACTGTTTCAGTCGCGACAACAGCGCCTGACATATCCATCAATTCCAGTTCCACTTCTACTGACACCACAGATTGAGTACTTTGGTTAGTCAGTGATGTCTCGATAACCAACTGATCTGACTGGTATTGAGCTGTGCCTAACAGCAGATCTACACCAGAATCAGAAAGCTGCATAACCGGCTTTTGGCTACCTAGTGTAATCACGCTGCCCACTTGTCGATTAATGACAGGAATAGTAGCCACGGGTTTTACTGGGATTGCGCTACTTGTCGTTGTAGCTTCAGTTGTTTGCGTCTCTACAACGTATTGCCAGGTGAAGTCATCATTAAGCTGAACCTGACGTCCATCGTTTAGTGTTACGGTTTGCGCCGCAAAGGTCATGCTGCTTAGTAGCAGGCATGACAGTCCAAGAGTCGTTTTCATATTCATTCCTTAACGTCGCCAGAAGGCTGGGAAGAAGAGTACCAGTAGGGTCAGGATCTCCAGTCGTCCCATTAGCATCCCCAGACTGAGTAACCATTTTGCTGCATCAGGCAGAGGCGCAAAGTTACCCGTCGGGCCGATAACCGAACCCATGCCAGGGCCGACATTGGCCACTGCGGTAATTGAGCCTGAAATACTGGTGATCGGGTCGAGCCCCATCGCACTCAGGCCACCTGCAATAGCAATAATAGTGATAAAAAAAGTTAAACCAAAAGCCACCACTGAACGCACAATATCATCGTTGACCGGACGTTGATTGTAGCGTTGAACAAAGACACCAGAAGGGTGGATCAGTTTCATCATCTGCTTATTGAGCAAAGTAATCGCAATCTGAAAGCGGAAAATCTTGATCCCGCCAGAGGTTGAGCCGGAACAGGCGCCAGCCATCATCAAGAAAGCAAACAGCGTGGTTGGTAGTGCGCCCCAGGCGGTAAAGTCTTCGAGACCAAAACCTGTGGTGGTGACGACCGAAACAATGTTAAACATCGACACTCGCAATGCATCGAGTACCGCGTAGCCATCACGAATAACCAGCCAGGCTGAAATGATCAGACTGCTAATCAGAAACAGATAAGAGAAGCCTCTGACCTGAGCATCCTGAAGTAACTCGTTGAGTCTGCGTTTTCTGATTGCCGCAACAAACAACAAGAAAGGTAAGCCGCCCAGGAACATAAACAGAGTAGCAACCCAGTGGGCACCGTTAGAGAAATGGTTCATTGAACCATCGGATGTCGAGTAGCCACCCGTCGATAACGTGGTAAAGGCGTGGTTTATCGCTTCAAACAGATTCATGCCAGTCAGCAGATAACCGACAATACACAGCCCGGTTAATGCTAAATAAACCGCGACAATATTCTTCGCTACCGTTTTGGCTCTTGGGCTACTTTTATCTGACCAGTCTGACGATTCAGTATGGAACAGCTTCATACCACCGACGTTTAACATCGGCAGTACAGCTACGGCCATAACGATAAAGCCAATGCCTCCCAGCCACTGCAATATTGAACGCCACAGCAGGATACTTGGCGCCATATTGTCTAGCCCACTTAGCACCGTAGACCCAGTAGTAGTGATGCCTGACATGGTTTCGAAGTAAGCGTCTGTGAAACTGATGTGGTTGATAAATACGAACGGCAGAGCTGCAAACGCGCTGGCAATGGTCCACACCAGACTGGTGATAAGGAACATATCGCGCACACTGAGTTTAAAATCTTTGGTTCGGCCAATACTTAGACAGATAAAAGCGGCCAGATGAGTGATCAGGACCGCTTGACCAAATTCGAGAAAACCTGACGTACCAGTGATAAACGCAACTAAGGTAGGGACGTACATAAATAGGGCGAGTTTAGAAAGAACTAGCCCTATAACAAACAGTACGGGACGGAAATTAACCATAACCTCTGCCTAAAGGAAGAACGGACTTGGCTGGAATAGCGCTTCTACGTCTGGTACGTACTTCTTATCCACCAGGAACATCACCACGTGATCATCCTGTTCGATAACGGTACGGTCATGGGCAATCAGTACCTCTTCGCCACGAACAATGGCGCCGATAGTGGTACCCGGTGGAAGTTTAATGTCGCCAATCGCTCGGCCAACCACCTTCGAAGTGGTTTCATCACCGTGGGCAATCGCTTCGATCGCTTCTGCTGCACCGCGTCGTAGTGAAGATACGTTAACAATATCCGCACGACGAACGTGTGTCAGTAGTGCTGAGATAGTCGCTTGCTGTGGCGAGATCGCAACGTCGATAACACCGCCTTGTACAAGATCAACGTAGGCACCGCGCTGGATAAGCACCATCACTTTCTTCGCACCCATGCGTTTTGCCAGCATGGCAGACATGATGTTCGTTTCATCTTCGTTGGTCAGGGCGATAAACACATCAACCTGATCGATATTCTCTTCAGCCAGCAACTCTTGGTCTGCCGCGTCGCCACAGAATACGATAGTGTTTTCCAGTTCTTCTGAAAGTTTCTCAGCACGCTGATAGCTGCGTTCAATAAGCTTAACGCTGTAGGACTGCTCAAGACGACGAGCTAAGCTGGCACCAATGTTACCCCCGCCGACAATCATGATGCGTCGGTAAGGTTTCTCAAGGCGTTGCAGCTCACTCATTACTGAGCGAATGTGGTTACTTGCGGCAACAAAGAATACCTCATCGTCGGCTTCGATAATGGTGGTCCCCTGTGGCCGGATTGGGCGGCCTTGACGGAAAATTGCGGCTACACGGGTATCAATATGTGGCATGTGTTCACGCAGTGCCGATAGTGCGTTACCAACCAGCGGGCCACCGTAATAAGCTTTAACCGCAACCAGACTGACTTTCTGCTCTGCGAAGCTTACTACCTGTAGAGCACCAGGATACTGAATCAGGCGTTCAATATAGCTGGTAACAAGCTCTTCCGGGGCGATTAAGTGGTCAACAGGCACCGCACCAGACTGGAATAGCGCTTCCTTTTCAGACAGGTACTGAGGCGAACGAATACGGGCGATACGGTTTGGAGTGTTAAACAGAGAGAAAGCGACCTGACAGGCAGCCATGTTAGTCTCATCCATATTGGTTACCGCGACCAACATATCGGCATCTTGTGCGCCCGCTTCACGGAGCACATCCGGGTGGCTTGCATGGCCATTCACCACACGTAGATCGTATTTATCTTGAAGTTCACGCAGGCGATCTGAGTCTTTATCGACGATGGTTATATCGTTGTTCTCACCGACCAGGTTTTCTGCCAACGTGCCGCCAACCTGACCCGCACCAAGAATGATGATTTTCATACCGTTTTCTCGTTTAACTACTTAAAAAGGCGACAGGAGTACTGCCGCCATATCACTTACGCGTTCTTAGTTAGGATGGCGTAATAGAAACCATCCATATCCTCTTCACCTGGTAAAATCTGACGTCCAGGGTTATCTACGTCCGAACCTTGCAACTTAGCGTCTGAGGTACGAGCAAGGAAAGCTTTAACTTGCTCTTTGTTCTCCTGAGGCGTAATCGAGCAGGTCGCATACACTAGTGTGCCGCCCGGTTTAAGTTGCTGCCACATCGCATCAAGAATTTCACGTTGTAGCTCAGCTAATGCTGCAATATCGTCAGCGCGACGTAACCATTTGATATCTGGGTGACGACGGATAACGCCAGTCGCAGAACAAGGTGCATCAAGTAGAATGCGATCAAATTGCTCGCCTTGCCACCAATCTTGCGGATTTCGTGCGTCACCGCAAATCACTTTGGCTTTAAGGTTTAAACGCTGCAAGTTATCGTGAACTCGCTTCAGACGTGTATCGTCACAATCAATAGCAACCACTTCACTGCCTTGAGTGCGTTCCAGAATATGTGCTGTTTTACCGCCAGGCGCCGCACAGCAATCTAAGATAAGCTCGCCATCTTGCGGAGTCAGGTAGTTAATTGACAACTGAGCAGCAGCGTCCTGCACCGATACCCAACCCTTTTCAAAGCCAGGTAATTTAGTCACGTCACACGGGGCGGCCAATTTTACGGCGTCTTCGGCTTCGCTATGAATCGTGTTATCAATGTTTTCATTTTTAAGTAATTCAAGGTACTCATCGCGTGAGTGGTGTTGGTGGTTCACACGTAGCCACATCGGCGCTTTGCTGTTGTTCGCTTCAACAATCTCTTGCCACTGCTGTGGGTAGCTTTCCTGCAGAAGCTTAAGTAGCCAGCCTGGATGACCATATTTGCCGGCATTGTGGCTCACCGCCATTGCATCCAACTCTTCCTGATTTCGCTGATAGTTACGCAAAACTGCGTTTATTAAGCCGCGCAGACGTGGGCCTTTAAGAGTTTTCGTACCTTCAACGGTCTCACCTACAGCTGCGTGCGCAGGAATACGCATAAAACTAAGTTGGTAGATACCCACCAGAATCAGGTGGTGGAAGACGCGTTGTTTACCTTTTAGTGGTTTATCCATCAGCTCGTTGGCAATGGACTCCAAACGCGGTAAGTAACGCAGTGCGCCATAGCAGATTTCCTGCAATAGTGCGTGGTCACGAGGTTTGATGGTCTGTTGAGCCGCAGGAAGTGCGTTTGAAAGAGAGTGACCCTTATCGACCACTTGGAATAGGACGTTGGCTGCAGCAGCGCGAACATTCATATTGAGTACCTTAATGGTGCGAGAGCATCTCTGCTCTCGAAAAGTTCGTAATAGTGAGCCTGACCTTCGTTGCCAGGCTCGAACGGGGATTAGCTAAGTACGCTACCCACTTCAAACCAGCTTGCACGAGAGTTGAGAATATCTTGCACAGGCATAGCTTTTTTACCTGGGATCTGTAGCTGTTCCAGAACCAGTACACCATTACCAGTTGCTACATGGATACCAGACTTATCAGCTTGCAGAATTGTGCCAGCAGGCTTAGCTGAAGTTTGCTCTTCAACACGGCTTTGCCAAACTTTGATGCTGTTCTCTGCTGCTTCAAAGTGGCTCATTGGCCAAGGGTTGAAAGCACGAACGCAACGTTCAATGTGTGTCGCCTCGTCACTCCAGTTGATGCGAGCTTCTTCTTTGCTGAGTTTCTTAGCATAGTTAGCGAGTTCGTCATCTTGTTTTTCTGCAACTGCAGTACCGTTAGCGATGTCTGAAAGGCATTCAACCAAGGCTTGTGGGCCAAGCTCAGCAAGCTTTTCATACATTGAGGCACTCGTGTCAGTCGCTTCAATAGGTAGAGTGGCAATTTTCAGCATATCGCCAGTATCAAGACCGATATCCATTTGCATGATGGTCACGCCAGTCTCTTTGTCACCAGCCCAGATAGAGCGTTGGATCGGCGCAGCACCACGCCAGCGTGGCAGAATTGAACCATGAACGTTAATACAGCCAAGTTTTGGTGTATCTAGCACCGCTTGAGGCAGAAGCAGACCGTAAGCAACCACAACCATAAGATCGGCATTGAGGTCTGCCAGTTCTTGTTTCGCCTCATCAGATTTGAAGTTTTCTGGTTGGTATACCGGAATATTATGCTCAAGAGCGATATTTTTTACCGGACTTGCTGTCAGCTTCTTACCACGGCCCGCTGGGCGATCTGGTTGAGTGTAAACAGCAATGATCTCGTGCTCCGAAGACAACAACGCCGCCAAGTGACGGGCGGCGAAATCCGGAGTACCAGCAAAAACAATTTTTAAAGGTTTGCTCAAGGTACCTTCCTTCTATTGGTTAGCGGTTAAGCTTTCGCGTTTTTCTCGTTGAAGCGTTTGATCTTAGCAAGCTTGTCTTGGATGCGTTTACGCTTAAGAGGCGAAAGATAATCAACAAAAAGTTTGCCTTCTAAGTGGTCCAACTCATGCTGAACACAAATCGCTAGCAGGTCGTCAGCTTCAAAAGTGAACTCTTCGCCATCGCGATTAAGTGCTTTTACTGTTACTTCTGCTGCACGTGGAACTAATGCACGCGCGCCAGGAACAGAAAGACAGCCTTCTTCGATGCCATCTTCACCGCGCTTTTCGATAATTTCTGGGTTGATCAGAACCATAGGCTCGTCACGGGTATCTGAAACATCGATAACAACAATGCGTTGGTGGAAATCTACCTGGGTCGCAGCCAGGCCGATACCTTCTTCGTCGTACATGGTTTCAATCATGTCATCAACGAACTTTTGAATCTCAGGTGTCACTGCTTCCACGGGCTTTGCCACTGTGCGCAGGCGATCATCTGGGAATGTTAATACTTGTAATACAGACATATACACTCGAATGTTGAACTGTGCCAAATCAGGATAAACCTTGTTGGCTCAATTCTAGACATTTTACATCCCAAATGACAGCATCAATGCGGCTTTTTAAATCGCTTCTCGTTCTCTAAGCAGGCGCGAACAGCGATAAAACTATCCATAACTGGCGTGCAGTGAGGTTAGATTTTTGAGGTTGTTGCTCAGCGGTGGCAGCGACTAAACAGATGGGAGTGGGTTTATGTCTACTGAGGAGTTGGCCGCATGGTTGGCGCTCTATTTTATCCCTGGAGTTGGGCCGAAGAGTTTTTCGCGTCTGCTGAACCATGACTCGCCAGTGAACATCGTTCGCTCTTCTGTGGAAACATTACGAGCGCTTGGCCTGAGTGATAAGCAAGTCTCCTACCTGACTCATCGCTCGTCGCAGGATGTCGCGCAGTGCCTCGAGTGGCATGAGCAAGATGAATTGCACCATATCGTCACTCAGCAACATAATGACTACCCAAGCTTACTTGCTCAGAGCGCAGGTTCACCGCCGATTCTGTTTGTGAAAGGCAACCTGGCGAGCTTGTCATTGCCTCAGCTCGCTATTGTTGGTAGCCGGTCAGCCAGCCTTGATGGTCTTACTACTGCGCGTCAGTTTGCGCAGCACCTGGTGAGTCATCAGTTAGCTATCACTAGTGGTTTGGCTCTGGGCGTTGATGGCTATGCCCATGATGGAGCTTTGCAGGCTGGCGGGCAGACAATTGCAGTACTTGGTTGCGGCCTACAAACGATTTACCCCGCGCGGCATCGTCAGTTGGCAAGCCGTATAATTGAAGCTCAGGGTGCGCTGGTTTCTGAGTTCCATCCGCTCGCTAAACCTAAAGCTGCTCATTTTCCGCGTCGAAACAGAATTATTAGTGGGCTCTCTTTGGGGGTGTTGGTGGTAGAAGCCGCGGAGAAGAGTGGTTCACTGATCACGGCTCGCTACGCTGTGGAACAAGGAAGGGAAGTGTTTGCACTGCCCGGATCTATTCATAATGTTAACGCTCGTGGCTGTAACTTGCTGATTCAACAGGGAGCATGTCTGGTTCTTACCATTGATGATATTATCAATGAAGTAGAAACGCTTTTGCGGTGGTCTAACAGTAGTAAGCCACAGATCCAAAATGAACTTTCCAGTGAAATAGGTTGTAAAGAACAATTGCCATTTCCTCAGCTGTTAGCTAACGTAGGAAGTAAGGCTATACCAGTTGATATTCTTGCAAACAGGACCAATATACCTGTGCAGGAAGTCATGATGCAGCTCTTAGAGCTTGAGCTCTCAGGGCATGTTGTTGCAGTTTCCGGTGGCTATATTTTAAAGGGGAGGGGCTAGCTATGATGATGGATATCCTGATGTATCTATTCGAAACCTACATCCATAGCGATGCAGAGTTACAAGTCAATCAAGATGAGCTAGAAGAAGAGCTTCTTCGCGCTGGCTTTCATCAAAAAGACATTTATAAAGCCCTTGTCTGGCTAGAAGAACTAGCGGCACTGCAGCAAAGTGAAACTCACTCGGCTATCTCAGTGTGCAGTACTTCGAACTCGACACGTATCTACACCGCTAAAGAGTGCGAGCGACTCACAATTGAATGTCGCGGCTTCTTAACCTTTTTAGAGCAGGTCAATGTACTGACGACGGAAACTCGTGAAATGGTTATAGACCGTATCATGGGTCTTGAAACCGATGAGTTCGAGCTAGATGATCTGAAGTGGATTGTGCTGATGGTACTGTTCAATGTACCTGGCAATGAAAACGCTTATACGCTTATGGAAGAGCTGTTGTATACCAAAGAGCAAGGTATTCTGCATTAATCTCCAAGAGTCGATATGAGTAACAAAATTGATCATCAACTGTTCTCTGCCCATGAGCATGCATTAGAGCACCAAGCCTGTCCTAAGTGTCAGGAAAACCAGCGTGAAGGCGAATTACAGCTTCGTCATGGTAAGCATGGTCCTTTTTTGGGCTGCAACCAGTATCCTGAGTGCGACTATATTAAGCCGTTACATCAGAATGATGGCCATATTGTTAAAGAGTTAGGCGTTGCCTGCCCTGAGTGCGGTAATGAACTGGTGTTGCGTCAGGGACGCTACGGTATGTTTATCGGTTGTAGCCATTATCCACAATGTCACCATATCGAATCGCTTGAACAGCCTAAAGAAGAGCAGGCCGCCCCACAAACGCACACTTGTCCGGAATGCCTCAAAGGCCAACTGGTTGAGCGTAAGACACGCTTTGGCAAACTCTTCTATGCTTGTGATAATTATCCGAAATGCAAGTTTGCAGTTAATCAGCCTCCTGTCGCAGGTCGCTGTGAGAAATGTGGCTTCCCACTGTTAATAGAGAAGAAACTCGCCAGTGGTATTAAGCGCCAGTGCGCTAATCGCAAGTGTCACCACACCCAATCAGAACAATAAAAAACGGCGCATATAGCGCCGTTTTTCTATTTCTTACTCTCTATTCAGAGAAATTTTCAGCGAATTCATGCACAGCAGGGAAGGCTTGCTTATCAAGCAGGTTTGCCAGCGCGCATAATTTGCGTTGAAGTTCACCGTTGTAGTCACCACACACGTTGATATGACCCATTTTGCGACCGGCACGTTTTTCTTTGCCGTACCAATGAACATGGCAGCCATCCATCGCCAGAACTTCAGCGGGTAAGGTGTCTTCGCCTAAGATGTTGATCATAGAAGTCGAGCGAATCAGCTTTGTGCTGCCTAATGGCAAACCACAAACGGCACGCAGGTGATTTTCAAACTGACAGGTTTCTGCGCCTTGCTGAGTCCAGTGACCTGAGTTGTGGACACGCGGTGCGATTTCGTTAACCAGTAAAGTGCCATCGACATCAAAAAATTCCAGTGCCAGTACACCAACATACTCCAGTCGCTCTGCCACCGAGGTAAACATAGCTTTAGCCTGCTCTTGTAGTTCAGTGTCTGCGATCGCAGTGGATAGAGTCAGTACACCATCGGTATGAATGTTTTCCGCTAACGGATACACTGCGACAGAGCCATCTTTTGCACGCGCACCCACTAAGGATACCTCGCGCTTAAATGGAACAAACTCTTCTGCAACGATTGCCTGCGTGTCGGTAGCGGCAATGCACTCGGCCATTTCATTCCAGATTTGATCGGTTTGGCTCAAATCTTTCAGGCGCCATTGACCTTTACCGTCGTATCCACCCAGAGCACTTTTCAGGACCATAGGAATACCGACATGCTCGATAGCCTGCTCGAAATCTTCGCGACTCTTAATCACATAGTATTTAGCATTACGAACGTCAGCCTGATCGAGTAGTGCTTTCTCGATACGGCGATCTCCGCCCGCTTTTATCGCCTGGGTCGACGGGAGAAACTTGCCGCTATTCTCGCAGATGTCGAGAATATGGTGCGGGATATGTTCAAATTCGGCAGTGATGACATCTGCTTGCTCGATAGCATTCGCGAGTCCACGACCAATCACGGCTTGAGTGAGTGGGTGAACAATATTCTCACTACCCACATCGTAGGCAGAAATCTCAATGTTAAGAGGTGCACCAGCAAGTGACATCATTCGTGCCAGCTGACCTGCGCCTAACACTAAAACATGCATCGACTTAGTCCTCTGCTGGGTTTGGGTTAGCAAGTACAGTTTCAGTTTGCTCACTGCGGAACGCTTCAACCTTAGCCATCACTTCTTCGTCGTGAGTACCAAGAATCTGAGCGGCAAGAATACCCGCATTTGCTGCGCCTGCTTCACCAATAGCCAGTGTGCCTACCGCGATACCTTTTGGCATTTGCACGATAGAGTAGAGAGAGTCCAGCCCACTTAGTGCGCGAGACTGTACAGGAACACCAAGTACAGGTAATGAGGTAAATGCAGCAGCCATACCTGGTAGGTGTGCAGCACCGCCAGCACCGGCAATAATCACTTTAAGTCCACGCTCTTTAGCGCTGGTCGCGTAATCTGCAAGAAGTTGAGGGGTACGGTGTGCTGATACAACTTTGGTTTCGTATTCCACGCCAAACTTGTCTAGCATTTCCGCGGCTAGTTTCATTGTTGGCCAATCTGATTTTGAACCCATGATGATACCGACTTTCATCTCAAACTCCTTCAAAGCGCATAGAATGGTGAGCAAATAATTTGAGCGCATTATACGGGGATTTTAATCTTAAGCAAACGTTTGCGTCGGGTTTGAAAGCGACTAGGGTGAATTTATCGATAAATAGCTTTAGTGTCTGGTGCGAATGTTTGTACACTTATTGCTGATTGATGATGAATAGGAAGTGGCTGGTGGATAACTTTGATAAGGCGCTCAGTGCTTTACGTAACGGTGAAGTCATTGCTTACCCAACAGAGGGAGTATTTGGTGTTGGTTGTGATCCTGACAGCCCTCAAGCGATAGAAAAGCTACTTAAACTCAAGCAGAGACCGATTGAGAAAGGCCTGATTCTCATCGCAGCCAGTTACCAACAGTTGCTGCCTTATATCGATGAGTCTCAGTTAAGCGCCGAGCAGTTGCAACAGGTACAGAAAAGTTGGCCTGGTCCGGTAACCTGGGTGATGCCGTGCAGTGACAAGGTGTCAGATTGGGTATCTGGGCAGTACGACTCGATTGCGGTTCGTGTGAGTGATCATCCTTTAGTGCAAAAGATGTGTAATGCATTTGGAAAGCCGTTAACCTCTACCAGCGCGAATTTATCCGGTCAGCCACCCTGTATGACAACTGAAGAAGTTTACCAGCAACTCGGTAGCCAGTTGGTTGCAGTGCTGGAGGGTCAGACTGGTGGACGAGAAAAACCAAGTGAGATTCGCGATGCAAAAACCTCACAAGTATTAAGACAGGGATAACCCTGCAGTTAAGGAAGTCGTATGTCAGCGATAGATAAACTAGCGGTAAAGCAGTTTCTAATGAAGCTCCAGGATTCAATTTGTCAGCAATTGGAAGAGGCTGATGGACAAGCGGTATTTGTCGAAGATGAGTGGCACCGTGAACCGGGTGAGAAACTAGGTGGAGGCGGCCGTACTCGTGTCATGAAAGACGGTGCGGTATTTGAGCAAGGAGGGGTTAACTTCTCCCATGTTGAAGGTAAAGAGATGCCGGCCTCAGCAACAGCGCATCGTCCTGAACTTGCTGGTCGTCGTTTTGAAGCAATGGGTGTTTCTTTGGTTATGCACCCGAATAACCCTTATGTACCAACCTCTCACGCGAATGTACGTTTCTTTATTGCCGAGAAAGAGGGTGAAGATCCTATCTGGTGGTTCGGTGGTGGTTTCGATTTAACGCCATTCTACCCATTCGAAGAAGATGCTCAGTACTGGCACAACACAGCTAAGGAAGTGTGTGCCCCATTCGGTAGCGAAGTTTATCCAGAACATAAAGCTTGGTGTGACCGATATTTCTATCTCCCTCATCGCGATGAAACTCGTGGTGTTGGCGGCCTGTTCTTTGATGATCTCAATCATTGGGAGTTCGACAAGTGCTTTGATTACATTAAGGCGGTAGGTGAAGGCTATACCGAAGCTTACTTACCGATAGTGGAGCGTCGCAAAGAGACTACATATGGCGATCGTGAACGTCAGTTCCAGTTATACCGTCGAGGTCGTTATGTTGAGTTTAACCTAGTGTTTGACCGCGGCACCCTGTTTGGTTTGCAAAGTGGTGGGCGGACTGAGTCGATCCTAATGTCGATGCCTCCTCTGGCGCGTTGGGAATACGCGTATCAGGTCGAGCCTAACTCACCAGAAGCGGAGCTATATGATCACTACCTTAAACCAAGAGAGTGGTAAGGCTTTCTTCCTTATATAGATAGTGATAGGGTCAACTTAACTTAGTTGACCCTTTTTATTTCTGCAGGTAAGGATATGACACAGCAAATAGATCGCTACGCCGTTTTTGGCAATCCCATTGGACACAGTAAATCCCCTTTTATTCATACTCTATTTGCTCGCCAGACTAATCAGTCTCTTATCTATACAGCAGAGCTTGCTCCTGTTGGTGAATTTAACAGTGCCGCAAAGATGTTTTTTTCTACTGGCGGTAAAGGGTGCAATGTCACCGTACCTTTTAAAGAGGACGCTTATCAGTTCGCCACGCGACTAACCGAGCGAGCGCAACTAGCCGGAGCGGTGAATACGCTTAAGAAGCTTGATGATGGTGAAATTGTTGGCGATAACACTGACGGTGAAGGTCTTGTTCAGGACTTACTGCAATATCAAGTGCCTTTAAAAGATGCCCGTATCCTTGTGATTGGTGCCGGTGGTGCGGCAAGAGGGGTGATCAAGCCCTTGTTAGATCAGCAGCCAAGTGAAATCGTCATTACCAACCGAACGCTCTCGAAAGCCCAGCAGCTACAAGAAATGTTCTCACCCTATGGCAATGTTCGTTCGGTCGCAATGTCAGAGATTAACGATAGCTTTGATGTGGTTATCAACTCTACCTCGGCCAGCCTGAGTGGTGAACTGCCTGATATTTCCGCAACGATTTTCACTCCGCATACATACGCGTACGACATGATGTATGGAGCAGGTAACACCGCTTTTAACCAGTGGGCGCTGGATAATAATGTTGCTGCGGCTTACGATGGCTTAGGTATGTTAGTTGGTCAGGCGGCGGAGAGCTTTATGCTGTGGCGTGGACTTAGACCGGGTACGAAACAAATTCTGCGTGAACTGCGCAAGAATCTAGAAGGAATGTAAACTTGAACCAGTCGATCTTATTTCCTGATCTGCAAACTTGGGATGAACAAAATCGAACAATGACGTTTCCAGCACAACAGTCAGGCGCTTTGATAGAGTGTATTGTTAGTCAGGAAGAGTTGGAAAAGCTCTCAGGGCAAAGCATTAATGATGCTCAGCAAGCTCAGGACCTCTTTGCTCAATACCGTTTTGAGTTAGAGGAACTTGCCGAGCAGCTCATCGAAGATGAAGAGTTTAATGCTGATGGTAAAGTAGAGGTAATTAGTTAAGGTCTTCTACTTGATGTAGGTAGTCCTCTTTATTCTGTACATAGTTATCAGCAGATTTTTGCAAGAAAGCACGTTCAGCGTCATTGAGAGGACGTGCTTGCTTGACCGGGCTACCCACATATAGATATCCGCTTTCTAAAACCTTTCCAGGTGGTACTAAGCTACCAGCACCTATCATTACCTCTTCTTCTATTACTACACCGTCTAGCACGATAGCCCCCATACCAACCAAAACACGATCTTTGATGGTACAACCGTGCAGCATTACTTTGTGACCTATGGTGACATCATTACCAATAATAAGCGGGTAACCTTCGGGGTTCTCTGCATTCTTATGGGTAACATGCAAAACACTGCCATCTTGAATGTTGGTACGTTCGCCAATATGGATATGGTTAACATCACCACGCGCGGCAACCAAAGGCCAAACGCTAGAATCATCCCCGATTTTAATTTCTCCAACCAAAATAGAGCTACTATCTATATAGACGCGCTGACCAATTTGAGGCTTTATACCTTTGTAACTACGTAGAGAGCTCATTTTTTCTCCTTATTAGAGGGGGAAGTTGGCTTTGAGAGCCTAGAAAAGTGTTAAAAACAGCTAGTTTTGAATAGAAAATACCCAAACGATAAAAAAATCAAAAAAAACTGAAAAAAGCACTTGCCAATGTGATGGCGATCTCTATAATGCCCCCTCGCTGACACGGGAACGGTTCGAAAGAAACGAAAGCCCAGTTAGCAAGGTCAATTAGCCAAGCGGAAACGCTTGAAAAAAGTTTGAAAAAAGTGGTTGACACTAAACTTTATCTCGCTAAAATGACCGCCTCTTCCGAAGTGATGTAAGTCACAAAGAAGAGTAGCTCTTTAACAATATAAACCTATCAATCTGTGTGGGCACTCGTTGATGATAATCCAATTAGAAACTTCGGTTTCAAATTAGGTTTCAAT
>NZ_AEVS01000074.1 GCF_000189255.1 Vibrio brasiliensis LMG 20546
GCGACACTAGCTCAGTTGGTAGAGCGCAACCTTGCCAAGGTTGAGGTCACGAGTTCGAACCTCGTGTGTCGCTCCAAATTCAAAAGCCCCAGCAGAAATGCTGGGGCTTTTTTGGTTTTTGTCTAGTCCATGGTTTGATTAGTGAAATTAATGCGCAAAAATACATCATTAGGTGTGTGAATCTTCTGATGGATCGCATAAAATTACATCTTTATCAGTATTGAACCTGAACAAGTTCAGCCGATAAGAGTAGCTAACATATCCAACGGACTGGTGATGGAATAGGAAACTTTTCTACACAGTTTAAAGCCATCACTTTTAGGTAGCGTGATCGTGACAAATGCTCCACGAAAGCTTTGCTCTAAGCTTTCTATCAATCAAATGTTGGTGCTTTCGCACGTACTGCTAGTGATGATTCTAATTTCGGGCTTTAGCTACACTCGCTATCACAGTGAGTGGAATCGACACGTAGAGTATTCCGCCTCGCTGGCAAAACTGACACTCGCTCCGCATGTTCCTTATATATCCACGGCTGTGGCGGGGATCAATTATTCTAACCTTCTTTCTCCATCGACTGAAAAACTGCTTTCTTCTATTGATGACCTTGAGTTCCTCGAAGTATCTGGTCAATCTGATTACTCGGCCCAGTCCGTGCATATCCGGTTTTTTAAGCGCTTTGAGTATTTATGGCGTGCGGATGTAGAGCAAGACGATGTGGCTAAGCTTGAGCAAAAGCTCGCGGAGATGGACGATTCGTTGCAAGAAACTGCAGCAGATAACTCATTGCGTCGTAAGAAATTGATGTTTATTCAGGGGCGACTACAGCGCGAATATGATTCGTTGATAAACAGCCTCAGTATAGAGAGTGACCTCTATATGCCATGGAACAAACCTGCGCGCTTAGAGGACGGATATTATCTCGATGAAGAGCTGTGTACGCTCAATGTGGTGGTGCCTCTAAGCAACAGTAATGGAGGCGAAATCTGGGCAGTATTTGATGCCAGTGAGCTAACTAACCTACAACGCTCTTTAGTTGAAGAAATTGTCGCTGAAGCCATTGTTGCGCTTGCGATCTCCTTGGTCCTCATTGGCTGGGTCTCTCACTGGATCGTGTCACCGTTAAAATCTCTCGCCGCCCATATGCGCTCTGACACAACACAGGGCAACATCGCCCATTTCAATGAACTGGAGCGAAGCGATGAAATTGGTCAGCTGGCACGAGCCTATCATAGTCTGTTAATTAAGCTTGATAATCAGCTCAGCATTTTGCGTGCACGGTCAGATACAGATCCTTTAACGGGACTGGGTTCGCGCTATAAATACTCGCGCACGGCTATTCCTTTCATTAAGCGTCAGTTTTCATTGGGGAACCATGTTGCTCTGCTGGTGTGTGATGTCGATAATTTTAAAGCGTTCAACGATATATACGGTCATACTGCTGGTGATAACGCGTTGTCACAAATTGGAGCGTTATTCAACAAACTGGCTCGTGAAGGTGATCTGGTATTCCGCTATGGTGGCGAGGAGATTGTTATTCTGGTCGGGCGCCCTGACAGAGAACAGTTAATCCAGCATGGCGAGCGTTTGATAAAGGCAGTTGAAGCGCTGGATATTACCCATCTGGGCAACCAACCTTACGGAAGAGTGACCGCATCTATCGGCGGAGCTATCGCTAGTGAACAAGAGTTGAAACAGCAGCACGAGTCATATCAGGCGATGCAATCTTCACTGTTTAATCTGGCTGATAAAGCCTTGTATATCAGTAAACAAAAAGGTCGCAACCAAACTACATGGAGTGACAGCTAGCCTTAGTTGGCTAGCAATCGATAAATTTTTCCGCTGTCGGTGCTGAAGAGAATCTCTCCGTTTGGCATCACTTCAATGTCCCTTATTCTTTCTCTTAAATCGGCCAAAATTCTGCTTTCATCAATGGCTTGGTTATTGTCTAGCGTCACTACGTTAATGTGAGTCAGCTTTAATGCTCCTGCTAGCAGTTTACCGGTTAACTTAGGGTAGGTTTTGCCTCTATAGAGTATTAACGAGCCAGGTGCAATTGAGGGGACATACACTTTTGTCGGAGAAACGACTCCCTCTTTTTCGGTTGCTTCTCCAACGGCAATTGGTCCCCAGTACTCTTTTCCGTGAGATGTAACTGGCCAGCCATAATTAGATCCTTTCACAATTCGGTTTATTTCATCTCCACCTCGCGGGCCATGTTCAATCGACCATAAAGTCTGGCTTGTTACGTCGTAATGTAAACCCTGAGGATTACGGTGACCGTAGCTCCATATTTCTTTACGGGCGTTATCTGTGTTAATGAATGGATTGTCCTGAGGAATAGAACCGTCAGGAAGCACTCTTAAGATACTCCCCGCATGAGTCGCCAGATTTTGGCCATTATCACGCTCGCCACGGTCTCCAACCGAAAAGTAGACGTGGTTATTATCAAAGGTGATCCTGCTGCCAAAGTGGCGTCCTGAGTCAGAGCCAGACTTAGTCACGATAAGGTCTTGCCAGTTGACCAGTTTATCGTTGGCTAACTCGGCACGAGCTAAGGTGGTTTCTACGGCTGAGCCAACTTTTTTAGAATAGGTAAAATAGAACTGGTTGGGGTTAAAGGGGGAATGGGCGACGTCGAGTAAACCACCCTGACCAGATGCCACTGCCTGATTAATGTGGCTGATCTTACGATATTGACCTGAGGAGAGCCGAAGAATGCCAATCTCGCCATTACGTTGAGTAATCATTACTCGATCCTGATCAAATGCGCTCATGCCCCAGGGAACATTGAGCCCAGATACCACAACCTCAGCTTGCCACGACCAGACTGGTAGTGAAGCGAATAACGTAGCTAGGGTGAGTATCCCTGATTTTAATCGGTTCATTGTCTCTAATCCCTTTAAAACGATGTTGAAGTTATCTTAGCACTGAGAATCAATTATCACTGACATAAATGTTTCATTTGAAATATCTTGCAATGATCAATAAATGCACTATTATGACGATGTGTCAGAAATGACGATGCGTCATAAAAGTGTTTTATCACGCTATGGATATTCGTGTTACAATTACAAGTGTTAAGGAGTAAATGGATAGATACGGATTGGTAGATCATGTTTGGTTTTGGCTGTAGTAAAAATGATAAAAAAGAAGGCTCTGGCTGCAGTTTTGGACGTTCCAAAAAGCAGCAGGCGATCGCAGATAGAGAAGTTGAGCTAACCCTTCTTGCCAAATCTTTGGTACAGGAACAGGGCTGGAACAACTTAACTATGGATAAGCTGACCGCAGCGAGTGCTTACTCGAAAGGGACTATCTATAACCATTTTTGCAGCAAAGAAGATGTGATTGTTGCCCTGTGTATACACTCGTTGAAGAGCGAAGGTGTACTGTTTGCAAGGGCTGCCGAGTTTGAAGGTAATACTCGTGAAAAAGTGATGGCGTTGCATGTAGGCTATCGTATTTATGCCCGTATGGAGCCGATACTGTCTACCTGCGCGATTATGGCTAAAACCCCATGGGTATTAGAGAAAGCGTCACCTGAGCGAGTCAAAGCATTGAATGAGCTAGAAGAAGAAGTGATTGCAAACGCGGATCGACTAGTGAATTTTGCTGTAGAGCAGGGGGACTTAAAGTTCTCTCCTGGTATTGGTTCAGATGCTATCGTCTTTGCTAACTGGTCGATTGCTTTTGGTTCCAACGCTTTAACGCAAAACGCTTCAAACAGCCACTGTATCAACCGTATTCAGGATCCGTTCTCGGTACTGCATAACGCGAATATGTTGTTGGATGGCCTTAACTGGAAACCACTATCTAGTGAGTGGGATTACAGAAAGTCATGGCAACGGGTCGAGAAAGAGCTATTTGCTCCAGAGATCGAATATCTCGAGTCGGTCGGTAGATAAAGCACACTCGATGAAAAGCCCTGTTGGGCTTTTTAAATCGACGTTGGTGACGAATCGTCAATAAATGACACTTGAACTTAGGTTCGGTGATTCAAGATGAGTTTTATTACTTAAATACCAGCACTTGCTGGTTTTTAAATAATAACTTTTGACGAAACGTCACAAATGGAGAGTGTGATGACAGTACAGCAATCAACCTCAAATCAACCTTCTAAATGGTTGACCCTGCCTACCAGAATGAGCTGGTGGGTATTACTGATGACCACTTTAATGGTCATTGCCGCTACAATTGGTGGGAAAAACCTCTATTTCAGGGGAGACTACAACATCTTTTTCGATGGCCAGAATGCACAACTCAGAGCCTACGATGAGATTCAGACCACCTTCGCAAAATCAGACAACCTTTCAATTGTAATAGCGCCAAAGAGTGGCAATGTCTTTGAGCAACAGACCTTAACTCTAGTCCAGCAACTCACCAAAGATGCGTGGCAGATCCCTTACTCGAGCAGAGTCGATTCATTAGCCAACTATCAGCATACAGAAGCTGAAGAGGACGACCTGATCGTTGAGGACTTACTTCTGGAAGAGTATCCACTGACCGAACAACGCATTGCTAAAATCAAGCAGATTGCGCTATCTGAGCCAGTAGTAAAACATTCGCTTATCTCAGAAAAAGGCGATGTCACTGTGGTTAATGTGACCGTTCAATTGCCTGGCATAGATAAAACCACTGAGGCAATTGAGGTTGTCGAAAGTGCCAATCAGCTAATCGACAAGTACCAGCAGCTTTATCCGACGATGGAATTCCATAAAGCGGGTATTGTCGCCATGAACTATGCCTTTATGAGTGCAGCCCAAGAGGATAGCTCAACACTGGTGCCAACGATGTTACTAGTGATTCTGGTATTTCTTACCTTTATGCTGCGCTCGCCATTAAGTGTCATTGCTACCTTGATTGTTATCATTGGCTCAGTGACCGCTACGATGGGGCTGTCTGGTTGGGCTGGTATGTTCTTAAGTACCGCGACAGTAAATATTCCTACTCTGGTCATGACTCTTGCTGTTGCAGACTGTGTTCATGTTATCGCGACTATGCGTCAGAACCTGAAAAAAGGTCACAGCAAGATCTACGCCATTGATCAGAGTGTCGCTATTAACTTTATGCCTATTCTCATCACCTCAGTGACGACTGCAATTGGCTTCCTAATGATGAATATGTCTGATTCTCCAGTGTTACGTGATTTTGGTAACCTGGCGGCGCTTGGTGTGATGATTGCGTGTTTCTTATCGGTATCATTACTTCCAGCGATGCTCAAGCTACTGCCGCTGCGCGTTAAGGTCGATAGCGAACAACAACCTAAATCGACTGATTTTATGGACAAACTAGGTGACTGGGTGGTTAATAACCGTAAAGCTCTGCTGCCTGTATCTGCACTCGTCATTGCTGTCTCGGCTGCGCTACTGCCGTTGAATAAAGTTAATGATGAGTCAGTGAAATACTTCGATACACGAAGCGAATTCAGACGTGCTGCTGACTTTATGGAGCAGCGTATTAGTGGCATGACCAACATCAGCATCGCGATTAAAACCAATCAATCGCAGGGGATAGCCGATCCGGTGTTCTTGCAGTCGATTGGTGATTTTTCTCGCTGGTTGCGTGACCAGCCTGAGACTGACCACGTCGCCACCTTATCTGACGTTTATAAGCGCTTAAACAAAAACATGCACAGCGATGATGAGCTTTACTACAAGCTACCATTAGATCGTGAGCTGGCTGCACAATATCTATTGCTGTATGAAATGTCATTGCCATACGGGTTAGATCTCAACAACCAAATCAACGTAGATAAGTCGTCGATAAAGATGGTGGTGACGATCGATAACCTGGGCAGTGTTGAATTGGTTGAACTTGAGAATCGAATCTACGACTGGTTCGCGCAGCATGCACCTCAATATCAGGTTGTCGCTTCGAGTCCGTCACTGATGTTCGCTCACATTGGCGAAACTAACATGGCAAGCATGCTATCGACACTACCCATTACTCTAATCCTGATTTCTGCTTTGATGATCTTTGCTCTGCGTTCTGCTCGCTTAGGTTTGATTAGTGTTGTACCTAACATGGCGCCAGCGATTATTGGCTTTGGCTTGTGGGCACTGATCTCCGGGGAGATTAACTTAGGGCTGTCTGTCGTGGTTACTCTCACACTTGGCATTGTCGTGGATGACTCTGTCCACTTCCTCGCTAAATACCAACGTGCCCGACGACAAGGACAGTCAGCAGAAGAGGCGGTTCGTTATGCGTTCCACACTGTAGGGCGTGCATTGTGGATCACCACGGTTGTTCTGGTTGCCGGTTTCTCGGTGCTGGCGATGTCGAGTTTCAGATTGAATGCAGATATGGGGCAACTCAGTGCCATTGTGATCTTTATTGCTTTAGTGGTCGATTTTATCTTCCTGCCAGCACTTTTAATGCGCTTTGACACTGCCAGTTACATTGAGAAAGCGGACTCCGAGCAGACTCAACCAACTTCAACCGTGACACAAACACAATCTTATTAAGGACATGACCATGAAACTAGCATCCAATTCAATCATAAAAACCGTGGCCTTAATGGCTCTACTGACGATCAGTGGACAATCTATCGCAAGCCCTGAGCGTGGTCTGGAAATTGCGACTGAACGGAAAGCCCGCGATGAAGGCTGGCAAGACTCAGTCGCAACAATGGAAATGATACTGAAGAATGCACAGGGTGAGAGCAGTACTCGAGCGATGCGCCTAAAGTCATTTGAAGTGGCTGATGATGGTGATAAAGGTCTGACAATCTTTGATCAACCAAGGGATGTTAAAGGGACTGCGTTTCTCAACCACTCGCACAGTGTTGAAGCTGACGACCAGTGGCTATATTTACCAGCACTTAAGCGAGTAAAACGTATCTCTTCGCGTAATAAATCAGGCCCGTTTATGGGTAGTGAGTTTGCTTACGAGGATTTAAGCTCATTTGAGCTAGAAAAATACAAATTCAACTACTTAGGTGACCAGACGTTTAATGATACTGATGCGTACTTGCTTGAGCAGATCCCGACCGACAAAAACTCAGGGTATACCAAACAGTTAGTCTGGCTTGATAAGCAGCATTATCGTCCATTAAAAATTGAGTTTTACGATCGCAAAGGTTCACTGCTTAAAACGCTGGCGTTTAGTGACTACAAACAGTATCTGAACCAATATTGGCGCGCACACACTATGGCAATGGTAAACCATCAAACAGGTAAGAGCACCACGCTGACCACGAGTGACCTGGCTTTCCAGACCGGACTAAAAGCGAAGGACTTTGAGAAAAATATCCTTAAGCGAGTTAAGTAAGAGGTCACATGAAGCGATTAGTAACCCTAGCTGGCCAGGTTTCGGCCAGCGCATTACTGAGTACTCTTGCGTTACAATGTCACGCGTTTGAGTTGGCAGGGCAAATGAATCTAGAACACCGACAGTACTTTTCTACAGGTGCGCAAGGCCAGAGCCAGCCTCAAAGCTCACTGGTGATTGAGCCGGAGCTTTATTGGCAAGTCAGTGGCAATTCTGATTTTACCCTGGTGCCGTTTTATCGTCTCGATAGTTTAGATAGTGAACGTACTCACGGAGATATCCGCGAAGCGCTGTATCTGACTTATTGGGACGATTACGAGCTACGGGCAGGTATCGGTAAAGTGTTCTGGGGCGTTACGGAGTCTGCGCATCTGGTTGATATCGTCAACCAGACCGATGCGATAGAGTCGGTTGATGGTGAAGATAAACTCGGCCAGCCAATGGTTCACTTCACCTCAATCAAAGACTGGGGAACGGTGGATGCGATGGTCTTACCCTATTTTCGCGAGCGTACCTTTGCTGGAGGGGATGGGCGTTTAAGGCCAACGATTGCTGTTTCTGATTCAGCAATCTATGAGTCGTCGCGAGAAGAGCAGCATATCGATTATGCGCTCAGATACTCACAGATGTATGGGGATTGGGATATTGGCCTGAGTTACTTCCAGGGCACTAACAGAGACCCATACTATCAACTGACAGGCAGTGAACTGAGACCTTACTACGCTCAGGCAAAGCAGGTTGGCATTGATGTTCAGGGCATTGTCGGGGACTGGTTATGGAAGCTCGAAACCATCTACCGTGATAGCTTGGATCATCATACAGGACTGGTTTCTGGCTTTGAGTACACGATTGTTGGCGCATTCGGCACAGTGTGGGATATCGGACTTATCTCAGAGTACCTTTATGACAGTCGCGGAAACAACGCTCAGACAATTGGCCAAAACGATCTATTTGTCGGAACCCGTTTGGCGCTCAATGATGAAGATAGTACAGAAGTACTGGTTGGCATGACGCAGGACTTAGATAACAGTGACGTTTATAACGCTAAGCTTGAAGCATCGAGTCGATTAACTAACCATCTTTCTTGGAGTATCGATGCCTGGCTGTTCGCCAATGAGACGCCTGACGACTTGCTGTACTTTGCCCGCAAGGATGACTTTATAGAATTTTCACTAGAGTATTACTTCTAAAGTCTACCTGCATCACCATTTTTAAGTGTGATATTGATTCCATTTGTATGGGGGACTGATCAAGTTCCCTTTTTTTGATTTCACCCATTAGCATTAGTTGAAAACCATGTATTATTCTGTTTATCAATTAAGGTTATTGTTTGGCTGACCTTATTAATAAAACGAATAAATGGTTGAAAGGCTGGGTTTAATGAAATCATTTGAATGGGATAGCTGTTATGAAACAGGACTAGATGATGTTGATGAGCAACATCAGTATCTTGTTGAAGTCATTAACCGCTATGGGGCTTTGATCGCGCAGAACAATATTTCAATGCAAGATATTCGCTTGGCATTGTTCGAACTGTCGCGCTATGCAGAGTTCCACTTTAAGGAAGAAGAAAACTTAATGCGCACCGTTGGTGTGTATGACAAGCATGTCGAAGAACATATTAAGATTCACCGCGCTTTTATGGCCGATATCCTGAGCATGCAGGCTTTTATTAATGATGGAAATAAGAAGGCTTCAGAGCACCTGCTCAACTTTCTGATTCACTGGCTTGCGTATCATATTCTCGGCATTGATCAGAATATGTCGCGTCAGGTAAAGCAGATAGAGTCGGGGGTTGACCCTAAGCTTGCGTGGGAAAATGAAGAAAAGAAACAGGACGCATCGACGGAGCCGCTGCTTAAAGCACTCAACGGTCTGTTTGACCAGGTATCAGAACGTAACAAAGAGCTACTAGAGTTAAATCAAAGCCTTGAAGACAAGGTATTAGAGCGCACAAAGCAGTTATCAAGGGTAAACAAGCAACTTGAAGAACTCTCACTGACTGATTCTCTAACTAAACTACCTAATCGCCGTTGCGCGATTCGTAAGTTGAAAGCTTATTGGCAGGAATCGACTCACAATCAAGAGCCACTGGTTTGTATTATGATCGACGTTGACTACTTCAAGCAGGTCAATGACACTGCTGGTCACGATGCGGGAGACCGTTTACTGGTCGAACTTTCCCACACTCTGGCTGATTCATTCCGAAGTGATGATCTGGTATGTCGTTTAGGCGGCGATGAGTTTTTTGTTATCTGTCCGAATACCGATCTAGCTGGCGGTATGCACATTGCCGAGCTCACTCGCAATAAGGTTAATCAGATGCTGGTTCCTGTTGGCGAGAGTGTTTGGCGCGGAAGCATTAGTGTTGGTGTTGGGGAACGTACCCCGACAATGAACGACTTCAATGACCTTATCAAAGAAGCCGACAATGCGGTCTATCTATCAAAGTCGGCAGGTCGAAACCGGGTTTCGAGTACGCAGGATACTGCCAGCGAATTAGAGCTGCTTTAACATCCACACGTCGCAAGAACTGTGCTCTGTACCGTCGAGTGGTTGGTCAAGGTGTTGAAAACCGAGCTTTTCATAAAGGTGAATCGCGGATTTCATCGAAGTGAGTGTGTCTAGGTAGCACTCACTGAAACCTTGCTGTACAGCAAAATCCAGACAGAGCTCGCTTAGTTTTTTACCTAGACCTAGTCCACGACTTTCAGGTAGCAAGAATAGCTTTTTTAGCTCGCAGGTTTGCTGCGAGTTATTAAAAGGAGCAACACCGCATCCACCGACAATCTTTCCATCCAGTGTCGCGACCAGGTAGAGACTGCGTTTTTCTAACGTGTAGTACTGGCTCATCGCATCCACTTCAGGATCAGAAGGCCCAAAACCTTCACCAATAGCGCCAAATTCAGCGCCAACCGCTTTAATAATTGTACGAACATCTTCGTCATGTCGTGGTTGGATAAGATCGATTTCTACTGTCATCGTGACTCCTAATTGGACTTCCTATAGCAAATAGGTGGGTGTCAAAAACACTTTTATCAAGCGTTGAGGTGAATTTTTACCCAAAGGCGGTAAATAAGCAGATTTCAGTTTGGATTTGCATCTGTCATTCGTTACTATGTACAGCTATTTATAGACCCAAGATCCCTGTCGGGTACGAGTGAATTGATGCTCTGCCTATAATGGACACTACCACTTATGCCTATGGCTTGCATGTAGGTGTAGGTAGATGAGGAAACGATGCAACATCTAGAAGAGATCATTGCTAACGCGAACGCAGCTATTGAAGCAGCAGATTCGTTAGTCGCACTTGATGAAGTGCGTGTTCAGTATCTAGGTAAAAAAGGTGAGCTAACCGCTCAACTTCAAAGCCTAGGTAAACTACCACCAGAAGAGCGCCGTGAAGCTGGTCAAGAGATCAACAAAGCGAAGGGCGTTGTTCAACAAGCTATTGCTGCTCGCAAAGATGCACTTCAACGTGCTGAACTTGAAGCGAAGCTAGCTGCGGAAACTATCGACGTCACTCTACCAGGCCGTCGTATCGAGAACGGTGGCTTACACCCAGTTACTCGTACCGTTGAGCGTATTGAACAGTTCTTTGGTGAGTTAGGCTTTAACACTGAGTCTGGTCCTGAGATTGAAGATGCATTCCATAACTTTGATGCACTAAATATCGCAGAAGATCACCCAGCTCGTACTGACCATGACACCTTCTTCTTTAATCCAGATCTAATGCTGCGTACGCACACATCTGGTGTTCAGATTCGTACGATGGAAAATGGTAAACCACCATTCCGTTTCATCGCACCAGGTCGTGTTTACCGTAACGACTACGACCAAACGCACACGCCAATGTTCCACCAGGTGGAAGGCATGCTAGTAGACGAGAACGTAAACTTTGCTCAGCTAAAAGGCATCCTACACGACTTCCTATGCAACTTCTTTGAAGAAGAAGTTGAAGTTCGTTTCCGTCCTTCTTACTTCCCATTCACTGAGCCTTCAGCTGAAGTAGATGTAAAAGGTAAAAACGGTAAATGGCTTGAAGTTCTAGGCTGTGGCATGGTTCACCCTAACGTACTTCGCAGCGTTGGCATCGACCCTGAGAAATACTCTGGTTTCGCATTCGGTATGGGTGTTGAGCGTCTGACTATGCTTCGTTACGGCGTAAACGACCTACGTGCGTTCTTCGAGAACGATCTTCGTTTCCTAAAACAGTTCAAGTAATCCAGGGGATACATCACTATGAAATTCAGCGAATCATGGCTTCGTGAGTGGGTAAACCCTGCAGTATCGACTGACGAACTAACGCACCAAATCACTATGGCGGGTCTTGAAGTAGACGACGTACTACCTGTAGCTGGTTCTTTCACTGGCGTAAAAGTAGGTAAAGTGGTTGAGTGTGGCCAACACCCTGACGCAGACAAACTACGTGTAACTAAAGTAGATGTTGGCGCAGAAGAACTTCTAGACATCGTTTGTGGCGCATCTAACTGCCGCCTAGGTATCAAAGTTGCGGTTGCGACTGTTGGTGCTGTGCTACCAGGCGATTTCAAAATCAAAAAAGCAAAACTACGTGGTCAACCATCACACGGCATGCTTTGTTCATTCTCTGAACTAGGTATCGACGTTGAATCTGATGGCATCATGGAGCTGGCAGAAGACGCTGTAATCGGTACTGATTTCCGCGAATTCTTGGGTCTGGACGACGTAACAGTAGACGTTGACCTAACGGCTAACCGTGCTGACTGTTTCAGCATCCGTGGTATGGCTCGTGAAGTGGGCGTACTAAACCGTGCTGACGTGACTGAGCCAGCAGTTAATCCAGTTGCTCCTGCTATCGATGATCAAGTATCAATCGAAGTTAAAGCAACGGCTGCATGTCCACGTTACCTAGGTCGTATCGTTAAGAACGTTAACGTTCAGGCTGAAACTCCACTATGGATGCAAGAAAAACTGCGTCGTTGTGGTATTCGCTCTATCGACCCAGTCGTTGATATCACTAACTTTGTTCTGCTAGAACAGGGTCAGCCTATGCATGCATTCGATCTTGCTAAGATTGAAGGCGGCATCGTAGTACGTATGGCAGAGCAGGGCGAGAAGCTAACTCTTCTTGACGGTAACGAAGCTGAGCTAAACGCAGATACACTAGTTGTTGCGGACCACAACAAAGCCCTTGCTATCGCAGGTATCTTTGGTGGTGAAGAGTCTGGTGTAACAATTGAAACTAAAGACGTTCTACTAGAGTGTGCTTTCTTCGCACCGGATCACATCCGTGGTCGCGCACGTAGCTATGGTCTACACACTGATTCTTCAATGCGCTTTGAGCGTGGTGTGGATTACGCACTGCAAGTGAACGCTATGGAGCGTGCAACAGAGCTTCTTGTTGAAATCTGTGGCGGTGAAGTAGCACCTGTTGTTGCGGTTGAGTCACAAGCGGACCTGCCTAAAGCAAACACAGTAGCTCTACGTCGTACTAAGCTGGATAGCCTGCTAGGTCACCACATTGCAGATAGCGATGTTGTAGAAATCCTAGAGCGTCTTGGTCTGACTGTTGAAACGACAGAGTCTGGCTGGACAGCTACAGCTCCGACATGGCGTTTTGACATTGCTATTGAGCAAGACCTGATTGAAGAAGTTGGTCGTATCTACGGTTACGACAACATCCCTAACCAAAACCCAGCAGCTGCACTTAAGATGCACGACCACGTTGAAGCGAACATTCCGCTTAAACGCGTTCGTAACCTGCTTGTTGACCGTGGTTACCAAGAAGCGATCACTTACAGCTTCGTTGAGCCAGAGCAGCAAAAACTGGTTGTTCCTGGTGTTGAGCCGCTAATCCTGCCATTCCCAATCTCTGCGGATATGTCAGCAATGCGTCTTGGTCTGATCCAAGGTCTGTTAAACACAGTTGTTCACAACCAGAAGCGTCAACAGCCACGTGTTCGTCTATTCGAATACGGTCTGCGTTTCATTCCATGCGAATCTGCTGAAAACGGCATGCGCCAAGAGCCTATGCTTGCTGGTGTTATTGCTGGTACTCGTAGCGAAGAGCACTGGGATATCGAAACCAACACAGTGGATTTCTTTGACCTGAAAGGCGACCTGGAAGCTGTTCTTGAGCTTACAGCAAACGAGCAAGCTTACTCATTCGCAGCACTAACAGCGGAAGAGAAAGCAGCAAACCCTGCACTTCACCCAGGTCAATCTGCAGCTATCATCGTTGATGGCAAGCAAGTTGGTGTGATTGGTACTGTTCACCCAGAGCTAGAGCGTAAGTTTGGTCTGAACGGCCGTACTATCGTGTTCGAAGTTGAATGGTCTGCAATCAACACTAAAGTGATTCCAGAAGCGGTACAGCTTTCTAAGTTCCCATCAAACCGTCGCGACATCGCAGTCGTTGTTGATGAAGCCGTTGCGTCAGGTGACATCGTTGCAGCATGTGTTGAGCAAGGTGGTGAATTCCTGAAAGACGCTCGCCTATTTGACGTTTACGTAGGTAAAGGCGTTGAAGAAGGTAAGAAGAGCCTGGCGATTGCACTGACTCTACAATCAGTAGAGCGTACGCTGGAAGATGCAGATATTGCTGGCGCGGTTGATGCAATCGTTGCTCACGTATCTGACAAGTTTGGCGCGTCTCTTCGCGACTAAGCTTTTCTCGCTGATATAAAAATGCCACTTGTGAAAGCAAGTGGCATTTTTTTTGTGTCGACTAAGTAAGTTGGAAGCAAATAGGGTGAAGAAGATACTAAAATGCCCCACTCGAAAGTGGGGCGGAGCCAAAACAGGTTTTGGCTACAGGGGGACAGAGGAAGAGATTAAGCTGTCGCTGTGTTGGTTGACTTGATGCGTTCACGGGCACCTAGTACCAGCGTCAGAGCGAAAGCAATAGCAAACGAGATTGCCATACCAGCGATGTAGTAACCCAACTTATCAGGCACGATTGAGATAACACCTGGCAGACCTGCAGCGCCTAGCGCCTGAGCTTTGACGTTAAACAGAGTGATAAATGCACTTGCACTTGCTGCACCAACGATAGCGGCAATGAACGGGTAACGCAGTTTAAGGTTGACACCAAACATTGCTGGTTCAGTAATACCTAGTAGTGCAGTGACACCCGATGGCATGGCAATACCTTTCAGCTTAACATCTTTAGTTGTAAAGCCGACTGCCAACGCTGCTGCACCTTGTGCAATGTTCGACATAGCAGCGATAGGGAAGATAAAAGTACCACCTGTAATTGCAATGTCAGCCAGCAACTGGGTTTCGATAGCAATAAAGCTGTGGTGCATACCTGTGATTACAAATGGTGCGTAGATGAAACCAAATAGTGCGCCACCAATAAAACCAGCAGAATCGTAAAGCCAGTTCAGGCCGTCACCAAGTAGGAAGCCGATATCGCGAGTGATAGGGCCGACCAGGGTGAATGTCAGGAAGCCAGTAATAAAGATCGCGAGCATCGGCGTTAACAGGTTATCTAAAACCGATGGGATAACTTTACGCAGGCCATTTTCCACTTTCGCCAGAATGAAAGCAGACACTAGTACGGGTAGGACAGAACCTTGGTAGCCGACTTTCTGAATCTCAAAGCCAAAGATGTCCCAGGTCGGGATAGTGCCAGCAACGCTTGCACCACCGAAGCCCCAGCCGTTAAGCAGGTCTGGGTGAACCATCAGCATACCCAGAGCTGCACCGAGGAATGGGTTACCGCCAAACTTTTTGCTGGCAGAGAAAGCTAACAGAACAGGGAGATAGACAAAAGGTGCGTTAGCAAAGGTGTTAATCATGCTGGCCAGGTCAGCAAGACCAGGGTTAGCGTCAATCAGTGATTGGCCATCAATGAACAGTCCTTTAGCTGTCAGCAGGTTGAAGATACCCATCAGTAGACCGCCGGCCACGATGGCAGGAATGATAGGGACAAAGATATCGGACAGCCCTTTTACTGCACGCTGAACAATATTCTGCTTTTGCGCGCCAGCACTGGCGACGTCGTTAGTCGACATTTCTGACATACCAGTCAGTTTGGCCATTTCAGCATAAACTTGGTTGACGATACCTGAACCAAAAATGATCTGGTATTGACCCGCAACTTTAAACTGACCTTTAACGCCTTCCAAGTTGCTTATCGCGTCTTCATTAATAATAGATTCGTCTTTCAGTGCCAAACGTAGTCGTGTAGCACAGTGGGCGAGCGCTTGCAGGTTGTCTTTACCGCCAAGCAGCTCCAGCAGCTCTTTTGCAATTATTGGATAGTTCATTCCAAACCCCGGATGTTATCTGTTTCTTATGTATGTAATAGCTCAAAAAGGTCTTTGTTACTTTTTGGGAACGTTTGCAAAAGTGATTCTTTTCGATCAATGGTAATCAGTCAAAGTATAGTGTGGCTTTATGTGAACTAGATCTGCTAAATTATTTTGCTAAACCGTTTGGGCAAAGTGGATTTTATGTCAAAATCTGCTAGTTTTTGCAAACAATCCCAATAACTTATAAAGAGTCTCTTCCATGGCAAGCTTACATGACGTCGCAAAACTGGCTGGTGTATCTAAATCTACCGTATCTCGGGTGATTAATAACGAGTACGGGGTGAAACAAGCCACTAAGGTTAAAGTGATGCAAGCGGTTGAAGAGGTGGGTTACGTCGTTAACCAGGTTGCTAAAGATCTCAAATCACAGAAAACAAACCTGGTTGGAGTGATTGTTCCTCGAGTCTCTTCAAACGCGACAGCACAAGGGGTTGATGGCTTAAGTCGGGTGTTTGAACAAGCGGGTAAACAAGTTTTGTTAGCCAGTACTCAACAGTCACAAGATAAAGAAGTCGAATATATTCAACTGTTTAATCAGAAGCGTGTGGAAGGGATTGTTCTCTACGCTACCCATATTGATCAGCAGTTAGTCAAGGCAATTACTCAGTCGAAATCGCCTATAGTATTAGTCGGTCAGGATGGGTCATTGTTTAATATTCCTAGTGTGGTTCACGATGATCTACGAGTCGGTTTTGAGGCCGGGAATCGCTTACTAGCTGCAGGCTGTGAGCACATTGGCTTTATCGGCGTTCCTGATTCAGATCTTGCGGTTGATAAGCTGCGCTCGGACGGCCTTAAGCAAGCTCTTACTATGAGCGGAGCGAGTGATCTGTTATTCCACAGTCATGGCGAGTTCAGCATTGAATCAGGTTACGCCAATATGAAGCAACTGATTAACGAATACCCGAACGTCGACGGCGTCTTTTGTGCCACTGACCGTATCGCCGTTGGGGCGATTAAAGCGCTTCAGGAAGCAGGCATTGAAGTGGGTAAGCAGGTAAAAGTATTGGGTGTTGGTAACGACGAGCTGGGCTATATCAACTCGCCAAGCCTGTCTACTTTCAACTATGCCTTTGATAAGGCCGGAGAAAGTGGCGCAAAGATGCTGCTTGAGTTGATTGACGGTACGCCGCAAATTATGAGTAAAGTGGTACTAACGTTCCAGAATATCAGTCGTGATACCTGCAAGTAATTGAACTGATATTTATACTTACAACCTAGCCAATGCTAGGTTTTTTTGTGCCTGTGATCACAGAGAAGGCGAGTGAATGACCTATTTCGCCTTGTAGTTTCTATGCTGATAATGTAGCTTTGCAAACGTTCCCAATTTTTTAGGTAAGTTTTGATGTCAGTTGAGCATTATCTCTCCATTTGCGGAGGAAAAAGCAACGTAACCCGAATTCTGATTCCAGAAGACAAGCTGATTTTTGCCGTCAAAGACGTCAGTTTAGTCTCTGATGGCGACTATCCTTATGAAGTAATTGAAGTTCTCGGAGAAGAGCAACTGGTGTTTCAAAGGCCAAAATCAATCGGTCATGAAGAGTTGCTCGAGATAGGTAGGGTTATCGCGGATAATCAGCAGACTCAGTTTGCGTCTAGCACAACTCCCGTAGACTGCTGTCATCGCCCTCAATGGCATATCTCACCGCCGCAAGGTCTACTCAACGACCCAAATGGCTTTATTTATCACAATGGTGAGTATCATCTTTTCTATCAGTGGTACCCATACGCCTGTCAGCACAAAGATAAACACTGGGTGCATTTAACCAGTCAGGACCTGATCAACTGGAGCTGGCAATCTGTACCGCTTACGCCATCAGATTGGTTCGATTCTCATGGTGTGTTCTCGGGACATGCTCTTAGCCACAATGAGCAATTGATGCTGTTTTACACTGGCAATACGCGTATCGGCTCACAACGCGACAGACATACCACTCAATGTGTCGCCGTGTCTGAAGATGGACGTAACTTCACTAAACTTGGTCCGGTTATCGATTCTTTACCGCCTGGTGTGACTGAGCATATTCGTGATCCTAAAATCATTCGTCACAACGAACAGTGGCTGATGTTGCTCGGTGCTCAAACAACTGACCTTAAAGGCAGACTTGCAGTTTATCGTTCGGATGACCTTAAAAAGTGGCAGTTTGACGGCCTGTATGGTGACGAGTTTGGAGATTTTGGCTATATGTGGGAGTGTCCGGATATGTTCACTCTGGCTGACCAAACGTATGCTGTGCTTGGTCCGCAAGGCTTAGAATCATTCTCGTCGTACAATACGATTCCTCACCATAATGGCATTGCGAAAGCCAGTTGGAACAGTGAGCAAGGGTTAGAGCTAAGTGAGTTTTGCCATCTGGATTACGGCTTTGACTTCTATGCGCCTCAGACAATGTTAACCCCTGATGGTCGACGTGTGTTATGCGGCTGGATGGGGCTACCCGATGAAGTGGATCAGCCAACCGCTGAGAGTGGTTGGTTACATCAACTCACCGCGATGCGTGAACTGAGAGTGCAAGACGGCAAACTGATTCAGTGGCCTGTTGCTGAACTTTATCATTTGGCTCAAACTCAGATTTCACTGCAACTGAGCAACGACAGATACGATCTAGAAACTAAATCTTATGATCTCAGTATCGAATTAGAGTGGGGAAGTACACTTAACTTGTTTGAAGGTAGTGAACAGAAACTGATTCTGTCAGCGGATACGCAATCTCAATCCCTGATTATGGATCGCTCAAACACGTTAAACCGGGCACAAGACACGATTCGTCAGTTGCCTTTGGATTCAGAGACTATCAAACTTCGTATTCTGGCTGATACCTCATCGGTGGAAGTATTTGTTAATCATGGCGAAGCGGTCATGACCTCTCGAGTGTTTACTGCATCAGACGCAACAGGGATCTCACTCCTTGGTGCAACGGCTGAGGCAACCATCAGACGACTTAAGCCAAGCTCAGCGCCGTTTAATCCACAGCGGTAAGGAATAGGAACGAAAAGCCCCAACTACATTGGTTGGGGCTTTTTGCTATGCGATTAAATATATTCGATTAATGCTTGCTGCGTTGGCAGGGCGGTCATTGCGCCTTTTTGTGTTGTCGCAAGTGCACCGCATCCATTGGCCCATTTAACCGCAGACTCAATGGTTTGTTGATTAACCCAGTCAGTGGTTTGTGACAGTTTCGCTAGCAGTCCGCCAACAAAAGCGTCGCCAGCACCTGTTGTGTCAACCGGTTTTACGGCCTGACCTGCGAGCAGACGTTGCTGGTTTTCAAATACGACTAAAGCGCCTTTCGCACCTTGTGTAACCAAGACCAGGGTATTGTTGTAGCCTTCAATTGCCTTAAGCCCAGCTTGTAGTGAATCTGTATCGGTAAGGTACATTAATTCATCGTCAGAGAACTTAACCACATCTGCCAGCTCAATCGCCTGACTGACGACGGGCTTAATCTCATCGGGATTAGCCCAAACTTCCTCGCGTAAGTTGGGATCAAAACTGACAAATCCCCCGGCAGATTTTATCTGGCGCATCGCCTCTAAGGTAGTGCTTCGGCTAGGCTCATTTGCTAACGCGATAGAACAGATGTGAAGCCATTCCCCTGCGCTGAATTGTGGCACATCGCTTGGCTGTAAAAACTGATCAGCACTTGGTTTTACCATAAAAGTGAAGCTACGCTCACCACTGTCATCAAGGTCAACAATCACTGTAGAGGTGCGCTGCTGTTCATCAAGTAACAGGAACTCGGTATCTACTTTTTCTCCTGCTAGGGTTTGCTGCATAAACCGGCCAAGTGGGTCCTGACCAACACGACCAAAAAACGCGGCACGACCTTCAAGTCGGGCGATCGCGACGGCAACGTTGGCAGGTGCGCCTCCCGGGCATTTTAGATAGGTCGATTCTGTATCTGGGATCAGGTCTACAACCGCATCACCAGTTAGCCAAACTCTGTTCATTATCCTTACCTCAAATTTGTTCAGTGATATTGCGCTAATTATAAAGCTAAAACGATTTAGCTAACTAGGTAAAATGGCTATACTGATCAGATTGAAATCGAATTTGTGATCTTTAACGATCTTTTCCTGTGCTGCTAGCTACGACGATAGGGCAAGGTGGGAATTGGTAGTATGCTTAGTGCCCTTAATCACGGCGTAAGCAAGATTGCATTCTCTGAAAGGGTGGCAGAATAACGATGACCAACAAGAAGCTAAAACTAGCCGATATCGCTGAGCTGGCAGGAGTGTCGAAATCGACAGTCAGCTTTGTTCTCAATGGCCATGCGAAAAAACACCGTATTAATCAAACCACGGTAGAAAAGGTTGAGCAGATCGCCCGAGACAATAATTATTCACCAAGTATTTACGCCAGAGCACTTAAATCACAAAAGACCTACACGGCAGGTCTGGTGATACCTGACTTAGCCAATATGGGTTTTGCCCGCATTGCTAAAAAACTTGAACAGCTTTGTCGTAGCAATGGCTATCAGCTATTGATTGCTTCTTCAGAAGATGATCCTCAACTCGAAAAACAAGCGATTGAAAGCCTGGTAGACAGGCAGGTCGATGTATTGTTGATTGCGACATCAATGACAGATGACAGCTTCTTTGCACAAATCCGCTCATCGGCACCGATAATCTTGTTTGACCGGGTGGTGGAGAACGGCACCTTTACCAGTATTAAAACCGATGCCAAAGGCGCAACGGAACAGGTGGTTACACAATTGGTAGAGGGGTTGGACGAGTGCATCTATATTGGTGGCCAGCTAGAACTATCACCAAGTAAGGATCGCTTTGCTGGTTTTAAATCGGGACTGGAAAAAGCAGGCGTGCCGTTTAGTGCCGCTAAAGTGTTCAGCAAAGACTATCAGCCACAGTCTGGTTACCAAATGTTGGAGCAGGCGGTCACAGAGTTGGGCCGGCCACCCAAAGCTATTTTTACCGCGTCATACTCTCTGCTAGAGGGGGTCTTGCGCTATCTGACTCGGCATCAGCTACTCAACAGCGGTATCCGTATCGCAACCTTTGATAATGACGATATTCTCGATTGTTTACCGATCGAAATTGATTCGGTTGAACAAGACTGTAGTGCGATAGCGCAGTCACTGTTTGAAGCCGGTAAATCCTTGCTTAATGACCCGATGCATGCGACTGAAAACATTGTTCTACCCGCTAAGATTCACTATCGGAGATCAAGTTCTTGAGCAGTTAACCGGCGAGACAGATATCGACCGAGTTAAAACGATCTTGCCACAAGCGTTGTTCACTCTGATACCAGCTGGCTGGCATTGCATTTTGCAGGCCAGCCGTTTTGAGTTTTTGTTGTTCCGCTTTGGTTATCACCACATAGTGGAGCAGGTTATCAAGCAGTCGCTTTAAGGTGTTTGGAGTAAGCTGACCATCACGCCAGTAGCGCTTAATTTCACCAACAACCACCGCAAGTGGAACCACTGGCTCAAGAGCCGAATCGTTAAGTGAGACTAAGGCGGTTGAACGCGGAGAGTGCTCACGGGCTATCTGCCAGTCTGGCTTGCCTTGCTTGTTGGTATAATCGTGTTTGAAGCAGTAGTAGCTCAGCAGAAAACGCTCAATCTGCTGCCAGCGCTGGGCGCGAACTTCCAGATAGATGTGTTCAAACTCTAACTCTAGATCGGTCATGGAATTGCTCTTATGGATGAGCTAAGAGTGTATCGTTTAGCTCATCACTATCGCAAGAGAATCGGTGTTTCTCTGCTTTTTAATCGCCATCAGCAGCTGCGCCAATAGCAGCACGCCGGTAACACCAAGGCCGATACCAATGCCGCCCCAGATGCCCGCTAGTTGATGTTCAGGCATTAATAACCAGGCTGCCGGAAGACCAAATAGCCAGTAACCGATCGCTGTCATGATTGTCGGGCCGACAACAATCTTCATACCGCGCAGCAGGTTAATGGCTAACAACTGCCATGCATCAACAATAAACGACAGTGCCACTACCCAGAGAACCATAGTCAGTAGTTGAGTCAGTTCGCCGTCGAGGTTAAACATAGCGGCAATCGCTTCAGGCCAAAGCATAAAGGCACCCGCTAGGACGACGCTTAATACACTCGTCAGGGCAAAGCTACGTAGTGCGGTACGTTTAATACCGTCATAGTTCTCTGCACCGAAATCCTGACCAACCAGAATTGCCGCCGCCTGAGAAAAGCCGAAGTTAATGTTCCAGGTAAAGCTCAGACACTGCAACAGGATCTGGTGTAGAGCCAGTGCCGCAATACTGATGGTACCTGCCATAAGCGTTCCACCATAAATCAGCCCGTGCTCCAGAAGAGCTGCAAGGGCAATAGGCAGACCCATTGCCAGTAGGGGAGTTAACAACGAAAGTGAATACTCTTCGCGGTTTAACCAAGGGGCAAACGACATGTACTCAGGGCGTTTGAATACCCATATACCGTAACCAAGCATAACGATAAGCGCTGCCAGAGCAGTACCCGCACCAAGGCCAGCAAGGCCGAAGTCAAAGCTGAACGCAAGCACGTAGCTAATTGGCACATTTAAAGTCACCGTTAACAGCGACATGACCATAATTGAGCGTACATTACCAAATGCGCTGGTTAGTCCACGTAAAACCAGTAACAACAAGGAAGGGAGCATCGCCCATTTTAGCGTGTCAACATAGTGCATCGCCTGTTCTGCGAGCTCAGGTGGCTGATGAGCAAGTGCTAGTAACTGAGGAACAAAAGCGAAGCTAATGGTTAGCACCACACTCAGTACTATCGAAAGCAGCACTGCGCCTTTCACCGCAAGGCGGATTTGCTGATTACCAAACTCTGGTCTGGCGACGCGCTGACCGTAGGCGATTGCGATCAGGTTAGCGACACAGCCAACTGTGCTGCCAGCAACAATGAAGACAAATGAATAGATCGAAGCACCTAATCCTCCGGCAGCAATTGCAGATACACTTAGTCGCGACATCATCCACACATCGGTTAGCACTAATGCCATTGATATCATTTGCGAGATAATAAGTGGTATCGCCAGAGAGAGAATTTTTTTCATCGGGTGCCTCGTGATCATTATCACATAAAGGTAATGATTATCGTGCTGGCATTCAAATGACATTTATGTCACTCTCGCATGAGTTCAAATCATGGGAAAGAGCGATGAGCGCATATTCAAATCTTCCTTACTCACACAATGCACTAAAGGTGTTCGAAGCGGTGGCTCGTTGGATGAGTTTTACCAGGGCGGCCGATGAGCTTAATGTGACGCAAAGTGCTGTCAGCCGACAGATAAAACAGTTGGAACAGGAGTTGAGTGTCTCGCTGCTGATTCGCAAGCATCGCTCGATTGAACTGACCGAACAGGGCCGGGATCTTTATCAGGTTCTGAGTAATAACTTTCATCAGTTAGACTCATTGATTGCTCAATGGAAAGCGCCAGCGAAAAAACGCATTGTGATAAAGAGTGCGCTTAGTTATGCCACGCGTGTGTTGATGCCAAATGTGGCTATGCTCAATGAAAAATACCCCGAGCATGAGATAGTTATTATCCCGTCTATTGAAGAAGATCCTCAGCTGGAAGCTGAAGATTGCGATTTGCTGATCATTAATACCCGACAAAAGGATAGGTATTTGGGTAAGCCGGGCGTGACCTTTTTACGCGCCGAGTATATGGCACCGGTTTACGCCGAGTTGTTATCTGATAAGAGTATTCAGATTGAAGATGTGCTGAGGCTTCCTCATCTACATGCGACGCTCGACCATCAGGATTGGAAGTTATGGATTGCCAATGCTGACCTGCAAGGTAAAAAGCTGGGTCGTGATACGGTTTTTTACAGCTTAGATCTGGCACTGAGTGCGTGCCTGTCAGGGCAGGGGGTTACAGTAACAGATTTACTGTTGGTATTACCTGAACTCAAACGAAAGTTCCTCAAATGCCCGGAAGCAATAGCGTTACAGCATAGTGACTGGCACTACTATTGTTATCAGAAAAATTACACCCCGATTGCCAATGAAATTTTGCAATGGCTGGTGTCACAAACAGAGTCTGAAGTGGCGCAACTCAAACAACTATGCAGTAAGTTTAGTTGGAGTACTGACAAGGTCGACCTTTAGATTGAATTATGCAAAAACTGCATAATTTTCAGATAATTATTCTCATTTTAATTTGTCATTAATGTGACGGGAAGAAGAAAATTCTCACTCAATGGTAAGTACACTCAGTCCCTGAAATCATAATAAAAACCCTGCAAATACAACTGACGTGAACTTAGGTTCTATCTCGTTTCATATGCGGAGAATTAAGATGAAAACATGGTCTGTATCCTTTCTGGCAACGGCGGTAGCCGTCGCATTAAGTGGTAATGCAATCGCCTGTACTGGCCTTATCGTTGGCAAAGGGGCTTCTAGCGATGGCAGTATAATGATCGCGCGTAACGAAGATTTCGGTATCAACAACTGGAACAAATATCTGGAATATCGACCTGCGCAAGATAACCAATCAGGCGATTGGAAACTCGGTAATGGTCTGGTCGTGCCGATGCCGAAGCACTTCTATGCCTACTCTGCGATTCCAGACTGGGATGCGAAAACAGTCGACAGTGATGGTAAGTTCTATGAAGAGCGCGGTATCAATGAGCACAACGTTGCTATCTCCGCAACGACCAGCGCCGAGGTAAACGACAAAGTATCTAAAGTGGATCCTCTGGTAGACAATGGGGTCATTGAAGCGATCATTCCTAGTTTGATTCTTCCTCAGGCTGAGAACGCCAAGCAAGCGGTAGAGTTACTGGGTCATTACATCGAAACCTATGGCGCAGGGGAAGGCAACAGCCTCTACATTGCTGATATCAATGAGGCTTGGTTGTTTGAAATCGGCTCCGGCCATCATTGGATAGCGGTAAAAGTACCGGATGATAGTTATGCGATGATCGCTAATGGCTTACGCGTCCACGGCGTGAATTTGACTGATAAAGATGTTCTGCATTCACAAGGAATATTTGAGTTTGTAGAGCACCATAAGCTTCTCGATAAAGCAGATAAAAAATCGTTCAATTTCGCCAAAGCTTTTGGCGTGATCGGTGATGAGTATAATGTTGACCGCGAATGGTTAGGTCAGAAGATGCTTACACCGTCTAAGTATCAACAAAGTCGACTGGCCCAGTATCCGCTGTTTATGAAGCCTGATGAGAAAATATCGGTGCAGGATGTCGCGGAAGTCTTAAGTGCCACTTACGACGGAACGGCGTTAGAAGGTAAAGCTAAACGACCAATTCGGGTAGAGCGTCAGCTGGAGTCACACATTATTCAGCTACGCCCACAAATGCCGGATGAGCTGCAAGGTGTGATTTGGCAGAGCTTTGGCGTGTTACCTGAATCGGTTTTAGTGCCTCTTTACTCAACATTGCACCAATATCCTAAAGCGTTCCGGATTGGTGACGACACTTATAGCGATGATTCTGCTTACTGGCAGTTCCGTAGCTTAACGGCATTGGCGTCAGCTAACCCGGATAAATATTTACCGATCTTAAAAGCAACATGGGAC
>NZ_AEVS01000073.1 GCF_000189255.1 Vibrio brasiliensis LMG 20546
GTATCGACTGCTATTCAGATAAAGCGACAACAAAAAGCGATGGTGTTAACCATCGCTTTTTTGTTTTCTGAACCTTTAAGACCGTGCACTACCACATTTTATCAAACGGTAAATGGATGAGATTAAGAACAATCATCACCGCCATTACCAAAAAGGTCAGCTTCATTCCGCTCACGCGCCCTTTAAGTCGGTCTGCCAGAATACCTTTAGCATGGAGTAATCGACCCAGCACAAACACCACTCCACACAAGTGAATCATCCATGGGCTGGCGCCATTGTATTCGAGTGTCGCCATCATGATTAGCGTAATGGGAATGTAGTCAACCGCATTGCTATGAGCACTGCGCGCAATAGTTAACGCATCGACGCCACCATCAGAGTACTTTACCTGCGCTTTACGGCGCTGCTTGATGACCTGAATCGATAGCCAAATCATTAATGATGCAAGAATTGCTGCGTACAACGCTGTAATCATAAGTTCACTCCTTGTGCTTGAGATTACACTCACCGGACTGGTTGGTAACTTTGAAACTTTGTAGACAATTAAACACAAAAAAGCCCTGCTGAATAGCAGGGCGGATTATTTATCACGCTTGTCTTAACAACAACTTGTGCCGCAACCGTTGTTAGGCTTGCAATCTTCACCTTTACCCAGATAAGTTTCATCGGATAGGTAAAAACCGCTAAATGCCTCAACAAAGTCTTGTGACACCGTTTTTTCAACTAAACCACTTTCCATTAGCTGTTGCTGCCAGGCCTGTACTTTTGGGCGACCATCCAACATGTCAAAGCAGGTGTTCTGCTTGATAATGTCTGCGCGGTGTAGCAGTGGTAGCCATGCTAAATCAACATTACTGATCTGATCGCCTTTAAAGAAAGGACCCACCAGCTGCTTTTCTACTTTATCGAATGCTTTGCCTAAGTTCGCAACACGCTCTGTTAGTGTCGCTTTATCGCTACTGCGCATGGTGCTGCACTGAGCCAGATAATGCTTTGAACCAAGGTAGCTCCATGCACGATCAAGCGCTCGCTGTTCATTGCTAATGCCTTGCTCAAGCGGACCGAACTCATCTTCGATGTACTCAACAATCGCATCAGATTCAAACAGCGCAGTGTTGTTCTCAGTCACCAACACAGGCACCTGGCCATTAGGTGAGATGTCTAGGAACCACTGCGGCTTGTCTTTAAGGCTGATGTATTCAATTTCGTATGGAACATTACGTGCTTCTAATGCAGCAGTTACGCGTTGAACAAATGGACAGATTTTAAAACTTACGACTTTAATCATTTTCTTTTCTCATCTTTGGATAAGGGCCACTTGGCACCTGTTACACCTTTAAGACGAGCGACAATTAAAAAAGACGACGAAAATACAAAATTATTTTAAATTTTTTTCTAGCAATGATCGCAACCGTTAGATTTCTTTTCACAATCCAATAGGTTACCGCGTTTATCCAACTGCAAAGTACAGCAATCTTCAAACAGTTTTTTCAGCTCTAAGCGCCCTTTTTGCACTCGTGATTTTAATGTTGAGTAGCTCACGCCCACTTTCTCGGCGATCTCTTTCTGGCTTTGACCATTAAGTTCAACGGCTTCCATTAATTGGGATTGCTGCTGAGGTAACGCATTGATAAAAGGTCGTACACACTGAGCCAGTTGTTGCTCCAAATTGGCATCAGCTTGCTCGAACCAGAGATCTTCCTCATTCAGTTCTCCATCGCGCTGTTCTCTCGCTCGTTGACGATAAAAATCGATGATGGTGCGATTAGCGACCTGGAACAACCAAGATTTTACGCTATCAGCCTTATTGACCGATGAAAGATTATGGTAGGTCTTTAATAAGATTTCTTGTAGCAAGTCATCCACATCTGCGTGATTACTCACCTTAGAATAGAGGAATGATTTCAAAGCCTGCTGATACTCAGTCCAGACCTGTTCTAGTACCAGTGATGGCTCAGCACTTTTCATCTGCACAACACTCATCCTGCAAGAAGCCGATGACCCCTTCGAGACATTTGTAGTCTGTAACACAATACAGCGTGCGTCCTTCACGACGCTGGCTGATCAACCCAGCCGAAGCCAGACTAGAGATATGATGCGACAACGTTGAACCAGGAATGCCGAGCTTTTCTTGTAGGCCACCAACAGCAATACCTTGATAACCCGCCTTCACCACACTCTTATAAATGGATAAACGTACCGGATGCCCAAGCTCTTTAAGCGCCTTGGCAACAACTTCAAGTTCCATGACCGACTCCAATAATAACGATATATTTCTAAAATAATCGAAATATATCGTTATTGCAAATTTTCACCCAGCGCAAAAACAAGACTGTGAGAATTAACGCTGTTACAGTCATGGCATCAAATGCCACCCATCAGATGAGCGGCTAATGCTCCGATCAGTATTTAAGTAGCGGATCGACCACCAACACGATCTTACCCACAGCTTTATGCTGTTCTGAACGCAAATGAGCAGTTTGGATCTCTTCAAGAGGGTAGACAGAATCAATAGGTATTTTCACAGCCTTCTCTTTCACCAACTGAACAAGCTGTTCTAGATCCGTCGCACTGTTTTCCACCCACATGCGGGTAAACGAGATGCCATGAGTCGCCACTTGTTGTTCAGCAATTTCATCAAAGGTTGAAACAATACTGCCCCCTGACTTAACGCAACAGGCGCTTTCAGCCAGAAGTTCGATACCCGGTTTCGCAACATACGCCACGTCATACTGGTTTGATGATTGCCATTCCAAATCACGCTCATTAAAAACCTCGTCGGCTCCCAGGCTAGTGACATAATCGAGTTTAGTTGCAGAGGCCGTTGCCACGACATAAGCTCCTGCGGCTTTGGCAATCTGCACCGCATACGATCCGACAGCGCCAGATGCGTTGTGGATGAGTACTGTTTTTCCTTGTGCAAGGCGACCATGTCGATGCAATCCCTGCCATGCAGTCACTGCCGCTAACGGTAACGCTGCCGCTTCTACGAAGCTCAACTCAGCAGGTTTCTCCACCACTAATTCGGCGTCCACTGCAACGAATTCTGCGTTGGTACCCTGCTCAGAGATAGGGGTAAATGCCAGTACCTTATCGCCGACCTGCAGTGAGTCAACACCCTCGCCTACCTGTTCGACTACACCAGAGCAATCCCAGCCCAGCACTAAAGGTAGGGTGTGAGTGCCAGTATCAGCCATCATACCGTTGCGGAGATGAAAGTCGACCGGATTGACAGCCGATGCTGCTACGCGAATCAGAACCTGATTCCGTTCTGGTTCAGGTTTTGGCAGTTGGCCAAGTTGTAGTGTTTCTACGTCACCATATTGTTTAATGAATGCTGCCTTCATAACTGACTTCCTTTTAGTTGTTGTTAGTGAGAACAGCTTCAGTATTCACCTAAACACCTATTTCTTCTAATTAATAGGTGATATAACAATCATTCCACAGGGGAATGTGTTATGACCAAAGTTGATTTAAATTTGATCGTTATCTTTGACGCTATCATGCGTGAACAGTCAATCACCTTAGCGGCGGAGCAATTGGCAATGACCCAACCGTCAGTGTCAAAAGCCGTGTCGAGAATGCGCTATGCCTGGCAGGATCCTCTGTTCATAAAACAAGGCAGAGGGATATGCCCAACACCTTATGCCAAAGAGCTTTGGCAGCAAATAGCCGATCCACTCAGCCATATTAGTCAGACGGTTTCCCCGGCAAAATTTGACCCGGCGAACACACCTGTGCAAATCAGAGTTGCGCTGACCGATGGGATCAGCAGCCTGTTCTGGCCAAGACTGAGAGCTATCATTGAGCAGCGAGCTCAGATGCTTGACCTGTACGCAGTGCCATTTAAGGGCAACGGTGAACAATTGCTACTCGAAGCTGAAGTTGATTTGGTCCTCGACTACTACCCGACAAGACACGACCAAATCACGGTCAGGCACCTCTATGACAACCACTTCACCTGTGTCATGCGTCCACAACATCCTCTCGCTCATAAAACACTTTCAGTCGACGACTTCTGCCACGCTCAGCATCTGCTGGTCTCACTATCCGGCGATCCAAGTGGCGCAGTAGACCAGTCTCTTGCTCTGCTGGGACGAACCAGACGTGTGGCAATGACGGTCAACAGCTTCTCCAGCGCGATTGAGCTACTGCAAGAATCCAGCTTAATCTGTGTCATGCCTTTCTCGGTTGCGAGTAAAGCGATTGCCAAAGGTCAGCTAGTTCAGGCAACACTGCCGATCTCTGTTCCGTCGCCAAGTATTTCTATTGCCTGGCACACACGTAACCAAAGAAATCTGGCCATCAAATGGCTGGTCAATGAAGTTGAGCAACTGGTCCACAATGAACCGGAAGTGTTTGCTAAAAGCCCTTATCTGGCAGATGCCTGATCTATCTTCACATGGCTAAATTTATGATAAACAAAGAGTTAAGAATTTAAGTCACTTTTATTTCGAACTTTATCGAAATATTTATTGATCTTTCGTTTCTCAAGTCTATAATTCGAAAAAAATCGAAATATATTTGGAGTGACATTACTATGAGTAACGAATTTATGACAATGGCAAGCGAAGCCCTCGATATGTTCGCTTTCCTTGCGACAGAATTGGTCATCCTGTTCCTGGCTATCAGCTACTTAGTTGGCGTTCTGCAAGAGTTTTTAACGCCACAAAAGATCCAGTCGATCCTAAGTTCGCGTAACGGTAAAGGCTATGTAATTGCAGCTTTTCTTGGCTCAATTACCCCGTTCTGTTCATGCTCGACAATACCGTTTCTTAAAGGCTTGCTAAGAGCACGAGCGGGTTTTGGCCCAATGATGGTGTTCCTGTTTGGTAGCCCACTACTGAATCCGGTCATCATAGGTCTGTTCGTGATCACGTTTGGCTGGCAAGTCGCACTGTTCTACTTCTTAGTGGCAATGGTTGTCTCGATTGTGGCGGGATACACGCTGGAAAAACTTGGCTTTGAGCGCTATGTAAAACCTGAAGCTTATCAGGTTGAGGAAGCGTCAGGCTGCGGTACTTCTTGTAGTGACAGTAAGCCTGCAGCGAAAAAAGAGTCTTCATGTGCTCCATCAAGCTGCGGTGATGCTGCGCCAGTAATGGCTAAAGAGAACTCATGCTGTGGTGAAAAACCGCAACCAAAAGTAGAAGTATCTTGCTGCGGTACAGATGGTGCAGCAGCCGCCACCATCGTTGAACCTAAACAACCTGGTCGTTGGATGAAGATTTGGCTATCTACGTGGAAAGACTTTAAACAGGTATTCCCTTACCTAATGCTAGGTGTCGCTGTTGGCTCATTCATCTACGGCTTTATTCCGACTGAGCTGATTGCACAATACGCTGGTGAAGGTAAATGGTACGCGATTCCTGTAGCAGCAATTATTGGTATCCCTTTGTACATCCGTGCTGAAGCAGTGATTCCGCTAAGTGCAGCTCTGGTTCAGAAAGGTATGGCTCTGGGTTCAGTAATGGCACTCATTATCGGTAGCGCAGGTGCGAGTTTGACTGAAGTTATCTTGCTTAAATCTATCTTTAAGAATCAGATGATTGTCGCGTTCCTGACTGTGATTCTGGGTATGGCAATTGCTGCGGGATTCTTGTACAGCTTTATCTTCGGCTAAAAATTTCCCAGCAAACAAAAAGGCAGCCTCGGCTGCCTTTTTTGTATCTGATTCAAGGTTATTAAAGCGTGATTTTTTTGATCATACCAGCCTCTGCATGACCCGCGATATTGCAGGCAAACTCTACCTGATTATCGCCATGGAAATGCCATAACAATTGCTTCGCTTTGCCAGGTTTTACTGTTACTGAGTTACCTGAATCGTGCATGTGGCCAGCAGACATGGTTTTCATCATTTCGCGATGCTCCACCTGCTCTTTTTCCGATCCGATAGTAAACTCGTGGTCGATTTTACCTGTGTTAAGTACTACAAACTGAACAACGTCGTTCGGTTCAATCTTCACCTCTTTCTTGAAGCGAATCTTCATATCATCACTAAGCAGAACGTGTACAACTTTATCCGGCTTTGCTCCTTTGGCAGGCATACCTACATCGGACATACCTTCCATGTTCATCATTGAGTGATCCATCTTAGAAGAGTTCATCGCGCCATGGTCCATATTTGCATGGTCCATCTCAGCTTGAGCACCCATAGCGGCAACGCTTAGCATGATTGATAGTAGTGTCTTTTTCATGGTTATTTCCTTATTGTCTAAGATTGACTGACCTTAACCGAAGTCAGTCAAATAATTGGGTTTAGTGATTCGTTTGCTGTGACGTTACTTCTCGCTGTTTCCACAGTTTGAAGATTGCCGGGAGTACCAGTAGGGTGAGTAATAATGCTGATGCCATACCGCCAATCATTGGCGCAGCGATACGTTGCATCACTTCAGAACCGGTGCCTTGTCCATACATGATTGGTACCAGACCAATAATGACCGTCAGCACTGTCATCATCACAGGGCGCACGCGCAGACCCGCTCCCTGACGGATTGCATTAGTCAGATCTTCCAGTTCAAGAGGTTGTTGTTTCTCTGAGGCAGAAAGCTTGGTGTAGTGCCACGCCTGATTGAGGTAAACCAGCATGATGACCCCTATCTCAACCGCCACGCCTGCAAGAGCAATAAATCCAACCCCGACAGCAATAGAGAAGTTGTAGCCAAGGTAGTGCATCAGCCATAGACCGCCGACCATAGCCAGAGGCAGGGTCAGCATGATGATCATCACTTCACCGACACGTCGGAAGCTGAAATAGAGCAGCAACATGATGATGGCGATGGTGATTGGCACCACGACACCTAAACGCTCTTTTGCTCGTTCCATGTACTCATACTGACCAGACCAAACAAGCGAGTAGCCAGCAGGAAGTGCAAGTTGCTCTGCTACCGCTTGCTGCGCATCAGCGACGTAGGAACCCAGATCCCGACCATCGATATCGACAAATACCCAACCATTTGGACGCGCGTTCTCGGTCTTAATCATCGGTGGGCCGTCTTCATAACGGATGTCCGCGACGTCAGCCAGAGCAATACGGGCACCGTTTGGTGTGACTAACGGTAGGTTCTGAAGTTTGATTACTGAGTCACGGTAGTCCTGAGGGTAACGAACATTGATAGGGTAACGCTCCAGCCCCTCAATGGTTTCACCGACATTCATGCCACCCACAGCCGTTGAAACCACCTGCTGAACATCTTTAATGCTCAAACCATAGCGGGCTGCTGCTCGGCGCTTAATATCAATCGTAACGTAACGACCACCCGCTACACGCTCAGCGTAGACTGAAGCCGTACCGGTCACCTGATTCAAGATCGGCTCTAACTCAGCGCCGATTTTCTCGATCTCACTCAGCTCAGGGCCCGAGATTTTGATACCAATCGGCGTCTTAATTCCCGTCGCTAGCATGTCGATACGAGTTTTAATAGGCATTACCCAAGCGTTTGTCAGGCCAGGGAACTGAACCAGTTGATCGAACTCTCTGCGCAGTGATTCGGTCGTCACCCCTTCTCGCCACTGATCACGAGGTTTAAGCTGAATCACCGTTTCAATCATGGTTAATGGTGCAGGATCCGTCGCGGTTTCAGCACGGCCTATCTTGCCCCAGGCAGTTTCCACTTCGGGTACTGTCATGATCAGCTTATTGGTCTGCTGCAATAACTCGCGCGCCTTACCGATCGAGATGCCAGGATAGGTAGTCGGCATGTACATCAAATCGCCTTCATCCAGCGGCGGAATAAACTCACTACCAAGTTTGGTGGTCGGATAATAGGCCGAGGCCATTAGCACAAACGCCATCAACAGAACACTTTTCGGGTATTTCAGGCTGACGTTGAGCATTGGTTTATAAAGGGCAATCAAGCCCTTATTGATTGGGTTTTTATCTTCAGGCAGTACTTTGCCTCGGATAAAGTAGCCCATCAGCACCGGAACCAGAGTGATCGCGAGACCCGCTGCGGAGGCCATTGCATAGGTTTTGGTATAGGCGAGCGGCGAGAACATCTTGCCTTCCTGCCCTTCCAAAGCAAATACAGGCACAAAACTCAGAGTAATGATCAGTAGTGAGAAGAACAGTGGCGCCCCGACTTCCTGCGCAGCATCGCCGATCACCTGCCAACGGTTTTTGTCCGTTAATGGTGTACGCTCGATATGCTTATGCACGTTTTCAATCATCACAATCGCCCCATCGACCATGGCGCCGATGGCAATAGCGATGCCACCCAAAGACATGATGTTGGCGTTAATCCCCTGCCAATGCATGATGATAAACGCAGACAAAATGCCGACAGGCAGACTGAGTGCAATAACCAGAGATGAGCGGATGTGGAACAGGAACAGCGCACAGACGATCGCAACAACGATGAACTCTTCCGCCAGTTTCTTCCACAAGTTCTCGACCGCCGAATCTATCAGGGTCGAACGGTCGTAAGTTGGGACTATTTCTACTCCTTCAGGCAGGCTGCGTTGCAGGTCGTTGAGCTTGTCCTTAACGTTGGCAATTACCTGACTGGCGTTTTCACCAAAACGCATCACAATTACACCGCCGACCGCTTCACCTTCACCGTTAAGTTCGGAAATACCGCGACGCATTTGTGGACCAATATTAATATCGGCAATATCACCGAGCAGAAGTGGCGTTCCTTTGGCTGTCACTTTCAGTGGTAGCGCTTCAATATCTTCGACGCTGGATAGGTAGCCTGTGGTGCGAACCATATGTTCCGCTTCAGCAACTTCTACTACCGAGGCACCAGTCTCCTGGTTACCGTTCTGGATTGCCATATTGACCTGTTGTAGCGTCAGGTCATAGGCACGCAGCTTAGCTGGATCGATTTGTACCTGATACTGTTTGACCATGCCGCCCACGGTGGCCACTTCAGACACGCCATCAACGGTTTGCAGCTCATATTTAAGGAACCAGTCCTGCAGACTACGCAACTGCGCTAAGTCGTGCTGACCCGTTTTATCCTGTAATACGTAGCTGTATACCCAGCCCACTCCGGTAGCATCCGGTCCTAAGGTCGGTTTAGCACTTGCAGGAAGATTAGGCGCGACCTGGCTCAGGTACTCCAAAACTCGCGAACGTGCCCAGTACATATCCGTATCATCGTTAAAAATGATGTAAACGTACGAATCACCAAAGAACGAGTAGCCACGAACAGTTTCAGCCCCCGGAACGGCCAACATGGCTGTGGTTAGCGGGTAGGTAACCTGATCTTCCACAACTTGTGGTGCCTGTCCCGGATAACTGGTCTTGATGATTACCTGAACATCAGACAGGTCAGGTATCGCATCTACAGGCGTGTTTTTTACACTGTAAAGACCACCAAAAATCAGCGCCGCTGTAGCCAGTAACACTAATAACCGGTTGCTGATCGACCAACGAATAATGGCACTGATCATAATGCCTCCTCGTTAGCACTCAGCTTCTTGAGTAGATATTCGGAGCCTTGTTTTTCGACTAGAAACCGAACTTTTTGCCCTTCCTCAAACCCTGAAAGATCAACCTCGTCTCCAACGGTAAAGTTCATTTCTCCCGCTTGCCAATTCCACTCTGCAACTGGCAGGTGTTTTAGGGTGATCATATTAAAATCAGCCATCAACATGGTGATATCACCGCTAATCCACACCTCTGCAGCAACCAAGCTGTCACCAATTTTATAGTCAACAATCTCATACTGACCGGAAGGGGTTTTCTGCATCTCGAACTCGACCGCCTGCCCTTGTGCCAGCGCGTCAATATCAACGCCTTCAGCGACCTCAAAGTTCATCACCATTCCCGGCCAATTCCATTCAGGAACGGGTTGGTGGTTAATGGTCAGCATGCGATGTTGCTGCATCACATCGGTAATTTCGCCTTGTGCCCAAACGGTTTCTGCCGCAGCTTCTACACCATTGATTCTCGAAAGATCTGCACTCTGACTTGATTCAGAATCGAGTAAGAAGTGGGCTGAAGTGACAATAGCCTGCCCTTGTTGCAGCCCTTTGGTAACTTCAATTTTGTCGCCAGCTTCACGGCCAACCTCAATACGCGCAGAGCGGTATTTGCCTTCACCTTCAGACAAGACAACGCGGGTCATGCCACCAGAGCGGATAACTGATGAGCGGGGAATGGTAAGTACTTTTTCGCTGCTCACTGGTTTCAGTGCTACGTTGGCGAACATGTTTGGCTTAAGCTCACCGTCAGGATTAGGGAACTTTAAACGCACACGCAAAGTTCGGGTGTTGGGATCGAGAATTGGGTAGACATAGTCAACCTGCCCCTGCCACTCACCACCAGGAATTGCATCAAGAGTCATAGAAGCATTACTGCCCTGCTTGATCCAATGTGCCTGTCGTTCAAACACCTCCGCATCGACCCATACATCATCAAGCGGGCCAGCACTGATCACTGCCTGAGCCGGGGAAAGGTAACCACCTTCCCGAATATTGAGGCTGGCGATAATGCCGTCAGCCGGTGCTTTGATTTCTATTGTCTGCTGTGCTTTTCCACGACGAACTATCTCGCTGATTTGTGTTCTGTCGACCCCAAGAGTCACGAGTCGCTCTGTGGCACCTTTAATCATGCCTTTACGCTGAGTTTTGTGTGCACTGAGTAGCTCTTCCTGCGCTTTAACCAGCTCAGGTGAATAGAGAGAAAACAGCACGCTGCCCTTTTCCACCTTTTCACCCACAGCGTTGATAAACAGTTTTTCTACCCAGCCAGAGACGCGGACGTTGGTCTGCCACAGGTTACTTTCATCAAATGCAATGTAACCAACGGTTTCAATTCGAGGGGACAGTTCTGTCATTCCAACCTGCGCAGTTTTAACGCCAAGATTATTCTCGACCGCTGGATCAATGGTCACCGTGCCCGGTTGGTTACTGCTGCCATTTTGGTCTTCAGCGTAAACAGGGATGAGATCCATCCCCATCGGTGATTTTCCCGGCTTATCTCTTTTATAGTTAGGATCCATTGGCGCAACCCAATAGAGGGGTTCATCGCTTGATGCCGCTTCAGACACTGGCATTGCGCTCATGTCGTGGCCAGAACCAGGTAGATACATGCTGGCAGCAAAACCGATTACACCGCCGACTACTAACGCCACACTGGCTACCTTAAATGTTGTCATTTCTGTGTTCCTTCATTGTTATTCTGCTGCGCAGGCGAAGCGAGTTGATAGTCAAATCCACCCAATAGGGCTGCAAGCTGGCTGCTGACCTGATTCCAGTCAGTCTTTAACCTTTGTAGTTCGAGTTGTAACGCCAGTTCATCTGTCGTCGCAGTGATAACATCGCTAAATTGAGCGGTATTGTTCTGATAGCCACGTTCAACGGCCTGAGTACGGGAAGTGGCTTGAGGGATAAGGCGGGATTGGTATCTCGCAATCCTTTCGTCGAGGTTGGAGCGGTCATTGAGCAGGGCATTCACCTGAGCGTTCATCTGTGCCAGCAGGGTATCTTTCTGAGACAATGCCGCCCCGACCTGATGCTGAGCCGCGGCCAGGTTTTTGTCCTGACGATTACCGGTAAATAACGGAATATCCATGGTGAGATACGCGCTGACCAAATCAGAAGCTGGCTGACCATTCATGCCGTTAGCCTGACGATAGGCGTACATCACCTCAACGCCAAATTGCGGGGTATAAGCCTGCTCAGCCATTTCAACTTGGGTCTGATTGACTGACACATTGAGCTCAGCCATTTTGATCATTGGGTGCTGGTTTAGCAGCGAATAGAATTGGTTCGATTGGTCATGACCTGCAAGCTTCTTGTCCAATTCAGACCAGTTAAGCTGGTTACTAGCAACAAGAGACGAAGTGCTATCAAGCCACTGTGAACCTAACCACTCCGAGAGCTGAGCGACAATTCGACGTTGTTGCTGGCTGTTAGCCTGTAGCTTCTCATCCAGTTTATTGACTTGCAGTTGAGCATTGAGTAGGTCCTGAGCTTCACTTTTACCAATCGAATAATTGGTCTCAAGGTATTGCTCCATCTCTTCCATCAGATGGCGAGTTTCCCTGAGTAAGCGCTGTGCATGTTGCAGGTAACCGAGCTCAAGCCACAGTTGAGTCATCTGATTGGCAACATCACGCTCTCTGACCTCAATCTGAGCCGTCAGACCATCCGCTTGCTGGTTAGCCTGTTGCTGTTTGAGCTCTAGGGTTGAGCCACGTTCGAACTGTTGCATCAGTCCGGCGGAGATGTTGGTCATCGGGTCCTTGTCGAACTGAAAACTATCAATCGGTAAACCACCGACACCCATTTTCAGCTTTGGATCCATTAAAGTTGCGCTAGCAATACCGCTGGCACGCATCGCTTCAGCTTTCGCAGAAAACTCAGCGCGGTTTCCATCTTGGGATAATGCTGCTTCGATCAGTGACGTAAGTTGTTGAGTCGCGTGCTTTGTTTCACTAACTCCAGCACCAGACTGGTGGGCAAAGGAGAGCGAAGGGAAAGCCGCCAGACTCGCACTGACGACCAGTGCGACGAATCTTAGTTCTAAATTCACAATAATTACTCATTGTTTAAATACGCAAATAGAGACTCCGAGCAAACTGCAAACGCAGTACGCATCAAGAGAGAACAGTTGTGATTTAAGAACTAAGCGGAAGGTGGGCGAAGTAAACTCTGTGGGCGCAAAATCTTGTCACCAATCGTGAGTGGATGATGCAATGCCAGAGAATAGCGAATATCACTCAAAGGCTGAGTGTTCTGAAGAGGGTAAAAAGTCGTTGAGCACGCAGAAATACAACAGTTGTGCGGCCCGTCATCCGGGTTTGAACAACTGATCGCGCTACCTGTGCTTTGTTTGACCATCGAGTGAGAGCTTCGAGACTCTTCACTCATAGAGTGACAATCAACTTGGCGAACCTGGGAGGATGGAGGAACAGACTCCATTCGCTGGTGTGACATCTCAGCGGCTGAGTCCGTAGACATCATCATCGAAACCATCGATGGTGAACTGGCGGCATAACTCGACATCAACATCGCAAAGATGCTGAAAATCAAAATCCAAACTGTTTTAAGTGGATGAGTCATGGCTTACCTTTATCTATGAAGTTGGAATATTAATCCTTGCCCCTAGGTGAAGGTCAACAGGTAATAGAAACAAAAAAAGGTTGGCATAGCGCCAACCCTTTTAAACAAATTTGTCTATTACTCGTAGTCTGAAGCGTAAGTCTCTTCATAAGTGTGAGAGTATAGTTCGAACAGGTTACCAAACGGGTCTTCAAGATAAACCATTTTCGCAGGCTTGCTGTCATCTTCTGGGTGGTAACGCATGACGTCCATACGCACCTTACCGCCAAACTTCTCAACTTTCTCCATCACACCTTCAAAGTCATCGGTTTGCAGACAGAAATGGAAGATGCCCAAACGAGAGAAATCTACCTCGTGACGCTCCTGACGCTCTTTCATCTCAAACAGTTCTACGCCGATACCATCTGTTGTAACTAGGTGAGCGATGTTGAAGCCTTTAAAGCCTTCACCAAATACCGCAATACACATACGACCGATGGCTGTTTCGCGCTCTTCAATAACCTTGGTATTGTTCATGACAATTTTTAAACCTAGCGCCTGAGTGTAAAACTCAACTGCTTTGTCCATATCGCCAACCATGATGCCTACGTGATTCATTTTCATAATCTGCTCCGAATTCATTTCACTTGTCTGTTTCGATGAGGAGAGTATAAGTAGCGCACCTGATTATCTGAAATTATCATTAATTATAATAATAATTACAAAATTTTATTATTAAAAGATGGGACAATTAATGAGTCACACTCACCCGGCCGGCCAGGAACTTGTTAATCGCCCAATCGAATCTGGGCACAAGAGCGTAAACCATAGCGACAAAGGCAATAGAGCCAACAAGATCTATCGGCCTGTGCATACCAAGCCACAAACGGCTATAGGCAACGGCTACGGCCCAAACACCTAGCATTGCGGCTAAAGCGTAACGTTTGTTGTCGATAAAAATACCGCCAAAGAAAGCTAAACAGATCGCAGCAAAAATAGTGTGACCAGATGGAAAAGAGTAATCTTTTTCTCCCTGCCAATGGCGAGTTCGCCACTCGGTCACTTGCTGGGAAATCTTATCAATCACATCCGCTTTCTGCACAGAATCTAGCTTATAAAAGTGCTCAGGTTTTGGGATCAGAAGCTGGTGTGCCAGCAGCTCAGTATAAGGACGCGGGCTTTCAGTCAAATGCTTCAAGCCTGTTTTTGCAGCAAAACCAATCACCAGGATGATAGCGAGTTGAAGCATTTTATTGAGAAACTCTGTATTGCTGCCAATCAATCGCCAAGTAATAAATACGAGCAATGCCAACGAAAACAGAAAGCCTGCAGAACCTGCTGAATCAGTAATAACCGTGTAGCTAAATCCAGTCATATCATTCACCTGACTAAGCAGATCAATATGACTAACAAATAACGACATAGGTGCAATGATCAGCAAAAATGCCACAAGCAGCACCAGACCATCACGCTTATTTTTCAGAAGATTTTTCACGATATCGATTCACAGCAGCACAACAGGAACAGGCATATTAGTCCACCATACGGGCAGAAATTATCAGTTAAATGTCAAATTGGTGAAAGTTAACTCACCCCCACCAGCCTGGTCACGTTTTTGTTGATAAGAAGAACATTTAGCCAATTAGCGAACGTTCACATGGCCACAGAAGAAGTGATGGACAGGGCCATGACCACTACCCACTTTAAGTTCATCAGCACATGAGATGGCCTGAGATATATACTGTTTTCCCAGATAAACAGCCTTATGTAGCCGATTGCCCTGTGCTAAGTAAGAAGCGATCGCCGATGAAAGCGTACAGCCCGTTCCATGGGTATTTGTTGTCTTGATACGTTTGGCACTCAGTAGATCATAACTCTGCTGTTCAATTAACAGATCGCTACTGTTTTCAACCTCATCGAGATGGCCTCCCTTTAGCAGTACAGCTTTAGCGCCTAGGGCTCGAAGCGACTCTACCATTTCAGCCATCTGCTGTTCATTTTGCGGTATCTCACCGCCAACCAGAGCTGCACTTTCCGGCAAGTTCGGGGTGACTAAATCCGCGAGCGGCAACAATTGCTCTTTTAACGTAGCAACGGCTGACTGAGCCAACAGCGGATCGCCGCTAGTGGCGACCATTACCGGGTCAACGACAAGATACTTGGGCTTATATTGACGGATTTTTCTCGCCACCATGGCAATGATATTCGCATCAGCAAGCATACCGACTTTAACCGCAACGACATTGAGATCGGTAAATACTGAATCAAGCTGACTTTCGATATGTTCAACGGGAATAGGATGAATGGCACTCACGCCTAAGGTATTTTGCGAAGTCACCGCTGTGATTACGGAACAAGCGTAGCTACCAGTGGCTGAGATCGCTTTAATATCCGCTTGAATACCAGCACCACCGCCGCTATCAGAACCGGCAATGGTTAATACAATAGGTGGAGTGTCTTGAGAGTGTGGCATTTGGGCTCCTACAACAAGACGTACAAGAACCTATGGCGACGAAAAGAGAGATCAAGAAGAGATCGATCCACCGAATGCCTGCACGTCAATCCGAGTAAAGGACGACATGCTTATAGTTCCCTACGCCAGTGCTAACTGAATCAGGTTCAACGGGTCTCGCTTGGCGATCTCAGCCTTAATCCTATTGGACAGGCTCCCCGACTATTGGTCACAAATCATAACAATTAACTTGCCCACAATACATCAATTATTTGTTGCTCAGTTGGAGGGGGCTCTCTTTGTGAACTATAGTAATTTAGCTCACGAGAAAAAGGAGAGAATTATGAGCCAGGAGGCACTGCTATCTCGTTTGAACGAGCTACCAAGGATTCAAAAAGTTCTTCAGGAACTGCTTGATATGGTTACACAAGATGATGTCGACTTTAAACTTCTAGCGGAGAAAATCGCCACGGATCAAGTCTTAAGCGCGCGCCTGCTGCGCCTTGCTAACTCAGCCCATTTCGCTGGCAACAAAAGTGTTTCTTCCGTCAGCGAGGCGCTAGTACGGGTCGGTACTGCGCCAGTAAGAACGCTAGTGGTCGTCTCTGTACTGTCAGGAGTATTCCCTAAGTTACCAACATTGGATATGAGCAAATACTGGGAAGAGACATTTGAGGTTTCGATCATAGCCAGCAAGATCGCCAACGTGACCGATATGGATGGTGATGAAGCCTTCACCACTGGCATATTGCACAACATCGGCGAGCTGATGATTCACACTCTGGTTCCAGAGCAGGCTAAGGAGATCACTGCTCGTGCTGAAGCTGGAGAGAACGCGATTGCGGTTCAGGAGGAGATTCTTGATATCACTGCCCCGACCTTGGGCGCCAAACTGGCTAAAGCCTGGCACTTCCCCGATGTAATGGTTGATGCAATAGCTAATTTTGACCAACCCCGTGATGCTGAAATTTCCCCCAAAATGGCAACCACACTACACTTTGCCCGTTCAATTCATCGCGACTGGGACAAGCTGGAAAGTGACGAGGGAAAACACCGCTATTTGGCTGAACACCCTGACTCCCGCTTACTGCACATTTCGACTGAGTTCGCTTCAACCATCGACGAATATCGTGGCAATGGTAAAGCGCTGGCCAACGTGCTTCACGCAGCGTAATACTAAAGCGAGCCGATGGTTCGCTTTTACTACCAGAACTTGCTGTTATCACATAAACTAAAGTGAATAAATTTTTGTTATGAGCAAATCTGATGCTGAACCCTTCATGGCTAAAAACTTTTGTCACTCTGATTGATACCGGGCATTTCACCAAAACTGCGGAAAAGCTGTTTATGACCCAACCGGGCGTCAGTCAGCACATTAAGAAATTAGAACAGGTCTGCGGTCATCCATTAATTGAGCGGCACAACAAAAGTTTCGTCATCACCGAAGCGGGAAAAACCGTTTACGACTACGCCAAGCAGCTTGAATCTCAGCAACAGCAAATGCTCAATTCCCTTAGTCAGGACGACCCTTACAGTGGTCAGGTATCAATATCATGCTCAGGATCGCTGGCGCTATTGCTCTATCCCCATTTGCTTAATTTACAATGTAAATATCCTGAGCTAATTAGCCTGTTAGAAGCAGCGCCGCACCATAAGATTCTGGCCGACGTAATAAGCGGTAATGTCGATCTGGGGATTGTCGCTAACGAGCCTTCTGACCCACGTATTGATTCCCAACAGTTTGGCTCCGAGCCGCTTTGCCTGATGCTGCCCAGAGAGCAGGCATCGAAAAAACTCGACCAAACGGCCCTAAAAGAGATCGGCCTGATTCGACATCCCGATGCTGAGCATTATCTGTCACTCTACTTTTCTCGATGTGGAGAGGAAGAGCTAGCAGCCATTAACATCAACCAGCTGCCAAGCAAAGGCTATATCAACCAGTTGAGTCAGATTCTGCTGCCTGTCGCACAGGGTCATGGCTTTACCATTCTGCCTAAAAGTGCCCTAGAAGCCTTCCCGCTCAAAGAGCAAATCGCGGTTTACCAGCCTGAGAGCGAAGTGATTGAAACCCTCTACTTATTAACTAAGCGGCATCGTCAGATTCCTGCTCGCTTCGAAACCATCACTCAAGCGATGCGCCAGCAATTGAACTAGAAAAATCACCAGAAACGAAAAAAGGAGCCATAGGCTCCTTTTTATCGTGTCTTGTATTTCAAATTAATTATGCTTCGAGAACATCTTCACCAGACATCTCGGAGATCAGCAGAAGATCGTCTTCATCAAGTTTCATTCCCAATACAGGCAAACCATGCTGAGCTACCCAACAGCAGAAGAATACGAATACGCCTAAAGCGACTAGACCAAGTGATAACATAGCCAAACCTCCTCCGTGGTTATCAAAAAAGTATCGATAACTTGAAGATGCGACTATCTGAGAAAAAATAAGCAAAAGGCCTATGGAAATACTTAGTTCTATTACGTTTGTCGATTCACTCTTAACGATGGGTTCGTTAAGCCCTGTGTTTCGATTTATGTTCAGTTTATTCGTATTAACGTTGGGAGTTTACTCGGTTCTCTACACCTTTAAGTTATTGGGATACCCTTTCAATATAGTGATACCGTACAAATGTAGCAACTACATTTAGTATCGAATGAACAGGAGATCACAAATTTTATGCCTATATACGCATAATTATCTATTGCAATCCTGTAGCAAACAAAAAACGGGGCACAAGGCCCCGCACAATTAACCATTTTCGTTCTGCTAGGCGCCGATCACGCCACCATCTTCACGAGTGATCGCCATAATGGTTGAACGAGGTTTACTATCACCACCTCCAGGGAAGTGCGAAGGTGCGCCTTTCTCACCTGGGTGCTGAACACCAACAAACATGGTTTTGTTATCCGCAGAGAAAGTCAGGCCAGTGATTTCACAAGCGACAGGACCAGTCAGGAAGCGACGTACTTCACCAGTCATCGGATCGCCACATAACATTTGGTTATTACCCTGACCGGCAAAATCACCTTTGTTTGAGTAGTTACCATCGGTTTGGATCCACAGACGACCTGCACTATCAAAGCCAATACCATCAGGACTGTTAAACATGTTATCAGCATTGATATTTTCGCTGCCCGCATACAAGTTACCCTGATGCACTTGCGGGTTACCGGCGATCAGGTAAAGATCCCATTCAAAGCCTGCGCTGGTGTGGTCACCGTTGTGCGGTAACCAGCGAACAATCTGACCATAATGGTTTTCTTTACGAGGGTTCGGTCCACCCACTGGCTGCCCCTCTTTGACACCACGATGTTTATTGTTCGTCAGTGTACAGAACACATGCTTGTTGTCTGGATGAACGGCTACCCATTCAGGACGGTCCATTGTCGTCGCGCCAACCTGAGTCGCTGCACGACGAGCAAAAATCATCACTTCTGCCTGATCGTTGAAACCATTCTGTTTGGTCAGACCGTTCTTGCCGTATGTCAGCTCAATCCACTCGCCTTTACCGCGCAGCTCTTTATCATCCATCTCGAACTTAGCCACATATAGTGTGCCTTCTTCGAGAAGGTTGCGGTTCGCCTTGTCATTGCCCGGTTGATACTTGTTGCTAGAAACAAATTTGTACAGGTGCTCACCGCGCTCATCATCGCCAAGGTAAACAACCACATGACCGCTATCGTCAATGAGCAGCGCCGCATTTTCATGCTTAAAACGACCTAAAGCCGTGCGCTTAAGTGGGGTTGAATCTGGATCATTAGGGTCAATTTCCACTACCCAACCAAAGCGGTGAGGTTCATTTGGGTGCTTGGCAACATCAAAGCGCTCATCTGTGTCATGCCACTGATACTTACTTGGCGCTGCTTTAACACCGTAGCGCTTGTGGTCTGCAGTGAGCTCTGCACTGCCACTGGTACCAAAGTAACCGTTGAAGTTCTCTTCACAAGTCAGGTAGGTACCCCACGGCGTTTGACCATTTGCACAGTTGTTAAATGTACCGAGCGGCTTCATGCCTGATGGGTCGAGCTCAGTTTTCATCAGCTTATGACCCGCGGCAGGGCCTGTCAGTTTCATTTCAGTGTTAGCGGTAATACGGCGGTTTAACTTACCGTTTTTGTCCAGCTTCCATTCGCCACCCGTTCTAACGATTTCAAATACAGTGACACCGTGTGCCGCCTGAGCTTTAAGTACATCGTCTGCAGTCATGGCTTTGCCACCATGATCGAACAGTAAATCGTAATTGGTGTATTCATTGTTTACCGCAATCACCGCGCGATCTTTGCTGATTGGGAACAGACTCATGCCATCCGTGTTGTCACCGAACTGACGTAGCTGTGCCTGTGAACCTTGCTTGCCGCTTGGGTCAAACTCAGGTGCATCAGCGAAAATTGGGTCTCCCCACGATAATAGCGGCGTTGCCTTGTAGCCCTTTGGTACGATAAACGCATCGGCTGTTGATGCTGGAACCGGTTCAAAGTTGAGCAATGGGCTATCGTTTTTAGCGGCAAATGCTTTGGTGATTGGGTTTAGTGAAAGAAATGCACTTGCACTAACGGCTGCGGTACCAGCTAAAAAGCGACGACGTGATAAACGTGCATCGATCATTTGGCTGAACTGAGAATCCTGACTGTCACGATTCCACATTGCTGACTCCTTGCTTGAGTAGTTGTTATATCTTTGGCTGCAGATCGTAGACAGATTAAATGACAGATTGGTTAACTTATTGTTTCGTATTGATTAATAAAATTGGACAGTGAAAAGGCAATTTCATTTCAGCTACATTAAAGTGCGCCATGGTTCACTTTTGAATGATAAACAATGCAAAATTGACAAAAAAATGTGATCAAAACCCTAGATCTTTTCAGTTTTGATGGCTACATTGTTGAATGTTCATGAGGAACTACATTCACATTAGCTCATTGAAGAGCACATTTGTTTTTTAAGTGAGGGATTATCATGAAGAAAATGAGAAAAGCACAATTGCATCGCGTACGCATTCAGTACTGGAAAGAGTCGAACAAAGACGCGAACAAATCATCTTAATGTGCTAACCCACCGTACTAAGCTGGCTTAACCGCCAGCTTTTGTGTTTCTGGAGTCTGGAAAATCAGGCCGCTCTGTCATTGCTTGGAAACAACTGAGTCAGCTCATGCAAAATACTCTGTGTCTGCTTTGAGTAAAGGTGCTTATCTTTATAGCCGACAAGCTGAACCTGACGTACCTTGCCAGAAATCAGCAGTTGTCGCAGCATACGATTGACCATCTGCACATCCAGTGCAGTCCCCTTTTCCAACCGTGAGACTGGATAGAGGCAAGAGAGGTCAATATTAACGATCACATCTTCACAATGAGAAAGATAGCTTGCGAGCTGGTTCTTAACCTGAAAGCGATGGCTGAAACTACACTCTTCACTTGTCATCCAGTCACACCCTAAATCTTCAGCGTACTCCAGTAGTCGCTCTGAGTGCTGAGCGAGATCAATGCCCAGACAGAACAGACGACACTCGTTATAGCGAGAGAGCGCAAAGTGGTATGCACTGCCCTGATCGGGTTCCAGAGATGCCTTAAGCTCAAAGTTACGACCAATATGGATTATGCCAAGCTCTTTTCTGTTCGAGTGAAGTATAGGCAACGAATGAAGCAAGGTTTCACTGTTATTGGTAAAGATAACGGGTAAAGCTTCCGTACCAAGGTAGTGGCTGAGGTGAAGTTGGTACTTACCGACTGGCTGCGTAGTAAGGTTGTAGTGCCCTCCATTTAACCAGCGAAATCCTTCCAGCTCCTCAATCCATTGATAAATTTCTTCCAGGCTTTGATCGGCCATTTCGAAGTCTACTTGCTTCATCGGTTTCAGTTTCTCACTCACGCTCAGCAGAACTAAACGATGAGACAATATTCCTGTGATGTTTTCAGCTTTATTACGTCGAAATAGGCCAAACATATCGATTACCTTTCTGGGGGCAATGCCCTCGCTGCTTGAAGTACGTGAAGAACGATTCTCTGTTGATTAAGCTGAACTCGATGAGCAGGCGCCATCACCGAAATTGCACCGATCAGCTTAGAACCTTTCATTACCGGAGCACTGATACCTGAAACACCAGAGTCGATTTCAGACGTACTGACCGCATAACCCTGATTACGGATCTGTTCCAGTTCGTTCATCCACTGCTCGTGTCGTTCTTGCTCGCCAAAGTAACGCAAGATTTTTTCGCATCTCGCTGCTGGCATATACGCCAACATAACTTTGGATGAGGCGCCTCGTAACAGGGGTTGACTTTGACCCTGGACGTAGCTGCAACGAAGCGCCTGCATACTCTCTTTTCGGCTGACACATAATGCTCTGTAACCAACAGGCACCATGTAGGCCGCCATCTCACCGGTCTGTTTCTGCAAGCGATTAAGCACCGCATCTACCGCATCCAAGTCGTGCTGACTGGTTTCATAGCTGCGCATCAATAGCAAGGCAGCCGGACCGATGATCAAGGTTTTGTCATTTGGACTTTCTTCAATCAAGTTCCACTCTTTGAGCAACTTCAAGTGACGGTAAAGACTACTGATCGGTGTACCTAGTTGCTCGCTCAACTGCTTGGCAGTAATCGGTTGGTCATTTACGGCCACCTGCATTAACAGTTGGAGAACTTTCTCGTTAACCTGTCCGCTGTTCTGTTTCATAGAGTTCACGCTATTGTTGTATCGTCATCGATGAATATTGATCAAATTGTATTCTTACTTGGTAGGAATTTATAAACAAAATATTGCAACATTTCTCACCAAGTGAGAAACCAAAGCATTAGTAAAACAAAGAGCGCTTAAAACAAAAAAGGAGCCCGTTCAGGCTCCTTTGTTCAGTCTTGACGATAATCGATCATTTAACCGTCAGGCTGGCACCATTGCTGTTGATAACCTGCTGGTACCAATGGAAACTCTTTTTACGTTTACGCTCCAGAGAACCGCTGCCATCATCATGTCTGTCGACATAGATAAAGCCATAACGCTTGCTCATCTCCGCAGTTGAGTTAGCGACCAGATCAATCGGGCCCCAGCTGGTGAACCCCATTAACTCAACACCATCCAGTATCGCTTCCCGTGCCTGAACAAGGTGATCGTTGAGATAAGCAATTCGGTAATCATCATTGATTTGACCGTTTTCATCGATTTCATCACGAGCACCAAGACCATTTTCAACCACAAACAGTGGCTTTTGGTAGCGATCATGTAGGAAGTTAAGCAAGATGCGCAGTCCTTTCGGATCGATTAGCCACCCCCACTGACTCTTTTCAAGGTATGGATTTGGCACGCTATCAACGATATTACCGACCTCTTTTTGTTTAGGATCGGCGCTGGCACAGCCACTGGCGTAGTAACTGAATGAGATAAAGTCGACGCTTGCCCCAGACAACAGCTCTAGGTCACCATCTTGCATCTCAATTTCTATGTCTTGTTCACGGAAGTATCTCAGCATATAGCCCGGGTACTTACCGCGTGTCTGCACATCACCAAAGAACAGCCATTTGTTGTTCTCATGCATTGCCGCAATCACATCGTCCGGATTACAGGTGTAGGGATAATTGAGTGCTCCCAACAACATATTGCCAATCTTGCCATCCGGGATGATTTGATGACATAAGTTAACCGCTTTCGCATTCGCGACTAACTGATGGTGAATTGCTTGGTAAATCTCTTGTTCCGTCGCCTGTTCCTGCAAGCCGACACCAGTAAAAGGCGCATGAAGAGACATGTTGATCTCATTGAACGTCAGCCAGAGTTTGACCTTATCTTTATAACGTTCAAATACCGTACGCGCATAACGCTCAAAGAAGGTAATCAGCTCACGACTTCCCCAACCACCATAGTTCTCAACCAAAGCGTATGGCATTTCGTAGTGCGACAAGGTGACAAACGGCTGGATATTATGTTTGGCCAGCTGATCAAAAATCTTATCGTAGTAGGCTAGACCCTGCTCATTCGGCTCTGACTCATCTCCGTTAGGGAAAATACGAGTCCAGGCGATTGAGAGTCGCAGGCAGTTAAAACCCATCTCATCAAACAGCTCAATATCCTGCGGATAGCGGTGATAAAAATCGATCGCTAAATCCTTAATCCCATCGCCTCGCTGCTGGCGAGTCTGGTGAGGACTCAAAATGCCATTAGGCAACATATCAGAAGTCGATAACCCTTTGTTATCAAGATTAAAAGCGCCTTCGACCTGATTGGCTGCAATCGCGCCACCCCAGAGGAAATTAGTAGGGAAGGTTGTCATGATAAATTCCTAGTCAGCAGTAACATCTGCCAATCATTGTAGACCCAGGATGTACAAATAAATGAGGCTGGGATGAATCCGTGATATTTCCTATTTTGTTACCAAAGAAGGTAAGCTTTTGGCATTTTCGAGATCTTGGCGGCACCTTTATTCCTACTCAGCGATTATGCTTAATTCAGGATAGTCACTAGAAGGTCATGTTTATGAACTACAAACATATTCTTGTTGCCCTTGAACTCACAGACGAAAGCAAAGTGCTGATCGATAAGGCAACCTACCTGGCAAAGCTAACCAACGCCGAAGTTTCGTTTATCCATATTGACGGCTCTCATGGGGAAATTTACCCAGAGGTTGTAGACCTTCAAGCCGATACCAATCATCCGCCGTTTGGTGAGCATACCATTGAACAAATTCGCGCTTTTGAATCCTACAGTTCAGTGCCTGTTAAGCGCATTTTAATGGGAACCGGAGATCTGGCCGACAAACTCGCAGCAACCATCGAAGAAAACGACGTCGATCTATTGCTCTGTGGTCATCACCACGACTTCTGGAGCAAAATCGTTTCTTACTCTAAACACTTGGTTGACTCTTCACCGGTCGATATTCTGGTGGTTCCGATTTAACCGACTCATCAGATTACCAACCTAAATAATAACGGGCCCTGATTGGGCTCGTTATGGTTTCTACCGTTCATAACTTAGCCAAAGCATCGTTTTATTATGGATAAAATGTTCCATAGTAATTGGTGACTATCGCTATTTTTCTCCAACTTCTGTTGACGTAAATTACCCATCAACGAGAGACGCTGACTGCGATTGGCGCCAATATTTAGAAAGTTAGGAGCCCACATGACTCATCCAATTATCAAAGATTTGAACACTCGCTACACAACTAAAAAATACGATGCGACCAAGCGCATTTCTGCACAGGACATCGAAATCATTAAGCAGTCGATTCACCTTTCTGCTTCATCGATCAACTCCCAACCGTGGAAGTTCATTGTGCTAGAGAGCGACGAAGCGAAGCAGCGTTTCCACAATACCTTTGCCAACATGTTTCAGTTCAATCAACCTCACGCTAAAGAGGCTTCACACACAATCTTGTTTGCTTATAACCCTCGTTTCACTAAAGAGCAGTACAAGAAAGTCGTTGACGCTGAGGTAACGTCAGGTCACTTACCTGCTGAGCGTTACAATGACATGCTTGATGGTGCATTTGGTTTCGCTGAACTGAATACCGATGAAACAGGCTTTAATGGCAACTGGACCAAAGCACAAACATACATTGCTCTTGGTAATACCCTTCATACATTAGCGCGTTTAGGCATCGCCTCGACTCCAATGGAAGGTGTCGATGCTCAGTTGATTGGCGAAGAGTTTAAACAAGAGTTGGACGGCTACGTGTGTGATTTTGCTCTGGCAATGGGTTACCACAAAGAAGGCGAAGACTATAACCATGGTCTGCCTAAAGCACGCCTGCCATTCGAAGACGTAGTAACTACGCTTTAAGCCCTATAATCAGACTTTGGAGCCAAAACAATGACTAAACTGACGATAGTCGCCAACATTGTTGCCAAATCAGATCAGGTTGAGCTGGTAAAGAGTGAACTGGTAAAACTGATTGATAAAACACTTGTTGAAGAGGGCTGTATCAATTACGACTTACATCAAGACAACGACAATCCAGCACACTTTGTATTCTATGAGAACTGGGAGTCAGCACAGGCACTGGATAACCATCTAGCCAGTGAGCATATCGCACAATACTCCGCGGCTGTGGAGGGTGCAGTCGAGAGCTTCACTCTCAATCGTATGACTCACATCAAATAAACTGAACCCTTGATAATACAAAAGTATAAAGGCTTCCATAGAGGAAGCCTTTTTCTAATCGGTTACTTAACATCCGGCTAGAAATCGTCGTTAAAACAATAATGCTACTCGACCTTAGCTACTGGATATAAATTTTCATTAATACCTATTAACAGCCCATTATATGGAACAATATATCAATAGCTAATTGTTAATTTCATCAACAATATCATTCGCATCTTCATATATTTCCTCTACGGCATCACTATTGATAATATCATTAATTTCATCATTATACTTTAGTCCAATAAAAATACCTAAACCTAATAAAACCACTGCAAAAAGTTTAAACATCACAAATTCCAAAAATTATTATTAATCCTTAAAAATTAAATATTCGAACACTTATTTATTCAATATTTACATTCAAAAGCATATTAATTTATTGACAAAGATCTCGTTATTAAGACTATATCGTTGCGCTAATTTTAACCGATATATACCTTACATTCTGTATGTGATTTTGGTTCAAAAAATCATCAAGCAGTACTTTGCCCTCGACACTCCCCCGTCGAGGGCAAAATATTTATCGCTTAATTTTCAACAACTTAAAGTTAATGGGTCATAGATCCCATTGGAACTTATCTGGGACTGGTCATTTAGCTATGAATAAAAAGAGTTTGTTTACAATACTATTTAGTACCGTAACATTAATAGGTTGCCAATCAACCGGCTCACCAGAATGGTATACCAAACCTCCTGTTAATGATGAGGACTATATATATTCAAATGGCAAAGGACGCAGTCTTAACTCAGCCAAGAATTCAGCATTAAGTCAGATAAATTCACAACTTTGGACTCAGGTTGATTCAGATTTTTCTATGAATGAATCATCTAGAACAATTAATGAAAAGTCACTTAACAGCTCTTATATTGACAATAATGTAAATACATCAACAGCTCAGATTTCTTTTAGTGGCATTGAGTACCTAAAATCCGAAGCAAGTGAATATGATTATTACGTCCAGGCCAGAATTAAGCGTGAAACCATAGTTAAACAACTTATTTCCGATATCGAACGTATTGAAAATCAAGCAAAGAATAGACTGCTGGCTCTCAAACATCAGGACAAATTTATTTGGTGGATGGACAACCAAGATCCTGAAAAGCAACTTAGCGATATACAAGTTCGTCTCGCCATTCTTTCCGGGATGGATAAACAAATCGATGTTGACGTTATTTATACGCCACAGCTGATCAAGCAGGTATCAGAAACTGGTTCTGACATTCTGGTTCGTATAGTCAACTCTAAAAACGACCTGAAAAGCTCTGATTTTCTCGCCAGCAAACTGGCCAAGCATGGTGTGATGACAACCAAAAAACGTTCAAAGAAAGTCACACATGCTCTGACTCTAACTTCGGAATATAGGCAAGACAAAATAGGTGAAGCCTTTATTTCAACCAAGCTTACTCAACTCAAACTGATTAACTCACAAGGAAAACTCATAGCCAATAATGAGCTTATTTCCACAGCCAATTCTCTAACCAGCTACAAGCTGTCAAAGGAAGGCGCTGAACGACATTTCTCAGCACAAATAGATGAGTTGGGTTTGTGGCAAGCCATGGGATTTTAATAATAAACATATAAATGGAGTTAGAAATGATAAGAAAAACGTCATTGGCAGTTGGAATTTTGATGCTGCTGGGAGGATGTAAATCACTGTCAGGGCCTGATGTTGTTTGTACGCCGGATACTCGAGTAAATCTTGAAGAAGCAGAAGTCGCGATAAAATCGAGCGAAGATCGAAAAGTAATCGTTCTTCCGGTAGACATCAGTTTTGAAGACTCTGCGGGTGATAAGCTTCGTGCCGTTCTGCGAAATGATCTAGAAGCAAAAATTACTCAGGCAGGAACCGATCTGGTTGACCGTAAACTGGCTGACAAATTACAGAAAGAGATTCGACTGGCAGAGCAAAGCGGACGTTACAATACCAAAGGCGTTCCTATCGCGGATCTGGCTTTGATCACTGAGATAACTTCCAGCGACTTTAACAAGTCTTACAGTGAAGCTAAGTCATTTGTCAACGACGATGGGAAAAGGATCCACATTCCCGCTAAATGCCGTTATTCAGTCGACGTTACCGCCATCACTAAGGTCGTCACCCTTCCGGATATGACCTTAGTTGAACGTATTGAATTAAAAGGCGATCACTCGTTTTCAACTGAAACGCGCTCTTCAAAATGTCCAATTTCATCAGCGGAATACACATCTCTAGCAAGTAAGTCAGTTGCAGAAGCGGTCGACTACAACAGTTCATTAGAAGAGCTTCTTGCTCCAAGTGCACCAATTATTGAACTACGCCAATGTGAGGCGGGAAGTATGGTGAAAATTGGTATGGGTGCCAACAAGAACGTTAAGCCTGGTGCCGAGGTCGCGTTCTCTCGAGTCATGGATGTGGATGGTGAAATGGAAACATTTGGCGTTGGCGAAGGTGAAGTGGTCGACATTCCTCATCATGGGATTAAGCAAAAATACGCTTGGGTCAGCATAAATGAAGAGACTGCACTAAAAGTGAAAAAAGGCGACGCCGCCAGAATCCTTCCTGAAGGATGCTCGATTATCGATGTTGAGTGTCACACCAAAGATATGGGTTTAGAGAAACTAGGACTTAACTTATGAGAAAACTAATTGGCACCTTGGCGATCATCTTACCGCTTACTGCCTGTCAAACCACTCAAACTGTGCAGGAAACGCAGAACTTCGCCCCATGTACTTTCCCTGATTCGCCTGCGGAGAAAGCTCCTGCTTGGGTATGCGATGTTATGCCTTCAGACCTTGTAGCCGGAGCAACAGGTTATGCGAAGAAAAGCGCTGCCGGTATGCCGTTAATGAGAAAAGTGGCGGTGAATAATGCTCGCGTCGCTCTGGCATCTCAGTTCCAGACTGATGTCAGTAACATGTTCAAGCAAGCTGTAGAAGCCAAGGTCAGCACAGATACTCTGGCGGGCAACAGTGAGTCAGTTGTGGAAGTATTCGAGGATGTAACCAAGAACGTGGTTACCCGTTCGTTGAGCAACAGCAAAATCATTGTCAGCCAAGTAAGCCCAAGTGGTGGCCTGTACGTGCTAGTCGGTATGGATCAGCAAGCCTACGACGCTAATATCGACAAGATTACTGACGCAACGAAAGATTCCAAGTTGTGGAACCAATTCAACAACGAAAAAGCGGCTGACGAACTTTCTCAGGCGCTGGAATCTCTTAAGTCAATGTAACCTCCGCCAAGGCTATCTGGACAACCCAGATAGCCTTTTTTATCACCAACAAGGACGTCTGCTGTGAAATACTCTCTCCCTATTAGTGCCTTTGTGTGCCTACTCTCTTTCCATAGTGGATTATCAATCGCTAATGACTCTGCGTTTGAGGAACTAGCGGAGCTCAAACGCAACGCAAATGCTCCATTCGAAGAACAAAAGAAGGAGTTTTACGCTTGGCTGGATAACTATCTTTCAGAATACGAGAGCTGGCGCGATCAATACACCGCGGGCCTAGATCAAAAGAAGCTTGAGTTGATCGATAGCTGGGGAAGTGGTGAAGTTGATAGCAAAACCAAATCTGTTGAATACTCTAAAAACAATCAAACGAAACAAGTCATTGATTATGAGAACAACACCATCACAGTGTCAGCGTTAGTCTCAACGGATGAAGAGCTTCAAAAGGCAAAATCGCAGCTAAGCCAACATCAGCTGACACTCGGTGGACAGACACTAGACCTATCTCAAGCGACTGTTAATCAAGCCTCGGTTCAATACTCGGCTTCAGCTGAAAATAGTGAGAAGAACTTCATTATTGAGCAGACTCTGTCTCAAATGAATGAGCTGGACGTACAGGCAGAAAGGCTGGTTCTCGCTAACACAGGTATCCCTGAATCCTTTATCCGTGAACGAGCCCATACAAAGAAAATAGAGCTACTGAAACACTCTAAAGATCGTATCGCAAACATCGCCCATAAGTATCAACAGAAACGCCGTGAATTCGGGCTACCAGAGCAACCGACTGTTGTTAACGCAGAGCTGGCAAGTGATGACACTTCATCCAAACCGAGCCACACGCCACCGCCTGAACAAGTCGCAAAACAACCAACCTCTCAACAGTTGCCAGAGGCAGAGCAAGCGCCTAAAAAGATAGTTGCTAAGCCGCCAGTAACCCAACCAGTCAAGTCCCACAAACCGAAGACGATTGTCAGTTATACCATCAAGTTACCAGAAGGGAATCTCAAAGCCAGAGCATCTCAATACCAACCGCTTGCAGCAAAAGAGAGTAAGAAATGGGATATTGACCAGGCACTTGTAATGGCAATCATGCACAGTGAATCTGCTTTCCGTCCAAACGCTAAATCTCATATTCCTGCATTTGGTCTTATGCAAGTTGTACCAACCAGCGCTGGACATGACGTAAATAAGAGAATTCATAATATCGATTCTCCGATGCCCGTTCAGGACCTCTATCAACCACCGAAGAACGTCGCAACAGGAACCGCGTATCTGCACATCCTTAACGATAAGTACTTACGTTCAATTAAGGATGATAAGAGTCGTTTGTATTGTGTTATTGCTGCCTACAACACTGGTGCGGGAAATGTAGCTAGAGCGTTCAACCCTGATCGCTCCACCAGCATTAAGAAAGCAGCAAAAATCATCAATACCATGTCTCCTCAGCAAGTCTATGACCATCTGGTCGCTAACTTGCCCTACGACGAGACCAAGAATTACTTAAGAAAGGTGAACAGTCGAATCGCGCTTTATATGTAGTTTGCCCGGCTCCCTCAAACAATCAGCAATAACATCGACACTAAATTGATTAGGAACAGACATGGAACAGACCACGACTAGCCCAGACGAAGCAGTGATAACCCCACCAGGCTCGGTAAAAGACAAAATCAAAGCACAGTGGGCCAAAATGATCGCCTTAGTTTCGATTGTTGCTATCGCTCTGGGAGGCTTGAACGATACTCTGGATGCAATTGACAAGGTTACTGATATCGTATTATCAAAATTTACCGACATCCCTTCGCAGTCAAATCTGGAAAAGGTCTACATCAGGGCATCTGCCGACGTTCTTGAAGAGACTTTTGGCGCGCCTGTTTATATGAAAACTTCCTATACAGGTGACGTCATCCGCTACTATAAAGATAACCGCTTTATCATTTCAGCTATCGTTAAAGAAGGGTACATTGCGGCCTACTTAGTTTTCCCTGACCAAAGCTTTACTCCAAATACATTCGAACATGCTGGTGGTGAAGCTCTACTGTCAGTACCACTGGCGGCACAAGAATCGGTCAGTGAACTTAAAGCGAATGTATCGACAACCATTACATATTACATTGAAGCAAACCCGGCAGGAACTTTCAGTAACCTCTATGCCTCTATTTCTGGTTATAGTCAGTTCTTAGGTCCACTAGACCCACAAAGTAAACAGCAGCTGTTTAAGCTTGCCGAAGAATTGGTACTTGATGACCTTTCGACCACCACCATTGAATCGGTCCGTCAAAAATTAGTTCCCAACTTCTTTGGCTACAGCACACTAAGTCTGGTCACCTTAGAACAAGCGGTTTTATCTCAATCTGAGTACCGTTTAATTAATAAAGAGGGCTAGCTATAAATATGAAACAAACCCATTGAGACCGTTTCATTGATCTATATGAAAGTATGCGCTTGGTAACACTTCAGTTCTAATTCGTATCGAGTACGCCAAATCAATGATCTGAATCAATCAATCGAAACGACCAATTCGTTCAACTTATCTAATATTAGAAAAAACAAATATTAGATGAGGAATCACTATGACAGTTGCGCTTGAGCACAAATCGGAATCTGTCCCGATGAACAATAGCGGGGGAATGGCTGCGTTATTTGCCAAGGTCAGTACCAAACTAAAACTGGCTATTCTACTCACCTTGGTCGCTTTCCTCGTATTGGGATACAAAGGTATATCCGGAATGCAAACCTCCGCTGGCTATATCGAAGAGCTGTATAGTCAGGGGATGCAGCATACTATTCGAACCAGTCGGGTAATCGATGAACTAAGCGCAGCACGCAGTGCTTTATTACTCTCTTTTCAACACGCTCCCTCTTCTCAAACGGCTTCGATGCACGACCATCCAGTGCAGTTCCATATCGATCAGATACAGGCGTCACTAAAAACCTTACACCACATCATCGACAATGAGCTGTTGAAGTCCAAGTTGGAAGGTGATGAACAAACCCTAGTCACGAACCTGGCTAAGATTATTGACGATATTACTGATCAGGGCTTTGAACCTGCCATCGCAAAATTAAATGCGGGGGATTTCAACGGCTCAAATTTCATTCTTCTAACCAAAATCAACCCTCTATTCAGCGAGGCTTATAAACTCGCCGAAACCTTCTTCGCAATGCAAGTCGAAGAAGGCAAAGAGAGCTTCATGCAGGCCAATGAAAATACCAGCCATTTTATTATCGTTGTCAGTGCCATTACCCTAGTTTCTTTAGTCGTGATCATTGGTCTGTCGATATTAGTAATGAAGCGCATCAACATTGCTGTACAACAACTGGAAACATCGTCAGAGCTCATTGCCAAAGGGGATTTAACCCAACGCTTACACTTAGGCGGCAATGATGAGTTTTCTCATATTGGAGAGTCGGTAAACAACATAGTGACCAGCTTCCAACACGTAGTCCAAACCAACCGCGACTCGATTAGCCAGTTAGCTCGTTCTGCAGAGGAGAGCTCGGCGGTATCTGTGCAAACTAAGCAGAACATTCTCACTCAGCAGTCACAAACTGAGCAGATTGCCACCGCAATTAACGAATTTACCGCGACGGTGCATGAAGTCGCTCAAAGCGCATCTTCGGCAGCCCAAGCTTCCGAACAAGCGGATCAAGCGGCTGAAAGTGGCCAGAGTGTGGTGATAGAAAGTATTCAATTGATTGAGAAACTGTCGCAAGAGATGCAGGAGTCGGTCGATTCGATGCACCAACTGGCACAGCACTCAGAAGAAATTGGCAGTGTTGTTGATGTGATCCAGGGGATTTCAGAGCAAACCAACCTGTTAGCTCTCAATGCCGCTATCGAAGCGGCTCGTGCTGGCGAGCAGGGTCGAGGATTCGCAGTGGTCGCCGACGAGGTCCGCACTCTGGCGAGTCGAACTCAAGAATCCACTCAGGAAATTCTGCAAACAATACAAAGATTGCAAAACGGTAGTCGTGAGTCGACTCAGCGCCTGGAAATCGGCGCTCAAAATGCACAATCAACTGTAGAGAAAGCCCGTGAAGCGGGTGATGCGCTCAACCTGATTAAGGCAAGCGTCGATCAAATCACTGCGATGAATGTCCAGATAGCCACTGCCGCTGAGCAGCAAAGCCTGGTAACGGAAGAGATCAACAGCAACATATCGAGCATCAGCGAGATCTCAAATCAAACCGCAGTGGGCGCAGAACAGAGTAGCGCTGCAACTCAAGAGCTAGCAGAGCTTTCAGAACTGCTTAATCACGAAATCGAGCATTATAAAGTCTGACAATAAACACCTGACTCAGTGCTCGTTCGCTGAGTCAGGTAAACGGTTCCTTAAGACCTGCCCTTAGCCACAAAGATCACCGCGATACCACTTAAAACAAGTAGCGCAGCGATCACGGACTCGAATGTGATCGACTCACCCAAACCAATACTTCCCGCAGCAAACGCAATTACGGGCACACTCAACTGAGCGACTGATGCTTGCAGTACTGATATCTGTTTGACCACGCGATACCAAAGAATATAGCCGAAGCCAGATGCAAAGATGCCAGATAATAGCGCCCAGCCTATACCTTCAGCAGTAATAGTAGAGGAGTTAACCAGCCAGGGGCTAAACAAGGCGGCAATCACGCTGGCAAGTACAAAGCCATGGGTAATCGACAAGGATGGTGAAGACGCGCTGCGTCCTAACAGGGTAAACGCTGCCCAGCAAATACCGGACAACACCATCAATAGCGCGGCCCACAAACTAGGTGTTTGAGCAGACGGCAGCATAAGGGTGACAAACCCACTGACCGCGACAGCAATCCCTGCCATCTCAACCATTTTCAGACGTTGTCCCGAAAGCACATGGAAAGCGACCAACGCCAGCTGAACCATACCAAACAGAATCAAGGCACCTGTTCCAGTGGTTAATTGGGTATATGCGTAAGAGAAACTCACTGCATAACCGAACAATGCGATACCGCCCCACCAGCTTAGCTTATTGGTGATAAAAGCGATCTTGAACTCTCGCCGAATCAACAGGATCAACGCTAAGGTAATCGCACCTGATAACAGGCGAATAAAAGTAAATGAACCTGGGTCAATCGTCTCACCAGAAAGTGCAAAACGACAAAAGAATGAGTTGGCAGCAAAAGCCATTAACGCCAGTACTAGATTGATTGAATTAGACATGTTTGATCCTGATAAAGTCAGGCTCAGTATACCGCCTGACTATAGCGGCGATAGCACAAATGATTCTGACTGATGCTTTCTAACTATAACGAGTGAAGACAGCGAGCCTTCATAACTCCTTGTTATGGCGTCAATACCTGTGTGGCTAATGCTAAACGAATAGATTAGTGATTATCTTGGTTTTCGCCTTTTATCCATTAATAACTGTATTACTCTTATTACTAGGGGACGCATAACTTTTAGCAATAAATCACCCTAAGGATAGGCAACCATGTTTAGACCACAATGGTTAACCATTTTGTTCGTGATGTTTTTAGTGAGTTGTTCTGAACCAAAACAACCAATCAGAGTTGGTGCTGTACTTCCTCTGACTGGAACATTCAGTGTTTATGGACAACAAGCTCTCAGAGGTGCTCAGTTAGCCGTCGAGCAAATCAATCAGCAGGGTGGAATTGATAACCGGCAGATTGAACTCATTGTTCGTGACAACAATACCGATCCGGCAAAGACCGTACTTTATTCACGCGAACTTATCGAACAGCATGATGTTTTGGCGTTGATGGGCCCAGTGAGTTCCTCGTCTCGCTACGCGATGAGTGAGATCGCCAGTAAGTTCAAAACTCCCATGATGTATGGCATCGATTACGAAGGTCGCCATCATAATGATTACCTGATTTGCTACAGCACCATCCCCGAACATTACGTCGATCCGGTCATCCCTTTCTTTATCGAAACCGATAAGAAAAGCTTCTATATTTTTGGCTATGACTATATCTGGCCTCACCGTATGGCTAAACGAATCCAACAGTCTGTAGAGCAGAATCAGGGAAGCCTCAATGGGATTGAATTCACGGCTTTTGGGGTAAAGGATTATGGCAAAACCTTGGCACGTATTCAGTCGTCAGGAAGCGAGGTTCTAATGCTCATCTTACCCGGTCAGGATGGCTTTGAGTTTATTCGTCAGTTTCGCCGCTATGACTTTGATCGCCAGATAGAGATTGTTGCCTTCGCCGCTGATGAAACCTACCTAAATGCACTAGAAATGGAGCAACTGGAAGGGATCTACACGGCCCTTCATTTTATCAGTCAACGCCAGTCTGACTCTGCACAAAAATTTATCAGCGATTATCGCCAACTTCACGGTGATGATGCGGTAGTTACCTATTCATCAAAATCTCATTATGACCTGATCAATTTACTCAAAATGGCAATAGAACAGTCTGATCCTATCACCAAGCAGAACGTCATGGACAATCTGCACGGTCTGTCGATGTACTCTGGCGAGGAACGTATTTATCTGCGTGAAGACCATCACTTTGATCTGCCAATGTACCTAGGGCAGTTTCGTCAGGGGGAGCTATCTGTTGCTAAAGAGTTTGGGGTGATTAGTCCCCATGATCAACGACAAGGAGAGCAATGAATAGACTGAGCTACAGAGTATTCTTGCTATTTTTGCCATTGATCGTCTGCATCTTTCTGTTCGGTTATGGCTATTTTTTAGCAAGACAAAGCCTGATGCTTGAACACATAGCGCAAGCGAGCAAAATTGCCGTGGCGCAAAGTGCAGACTACATTCGCTTCTCATCCGAAACCAGCGTGGCTGAGTTTGATGAAGTAAGCTCTCAAATTCAGCAATGTTCCCCACAACAAAGCGAAAATATCGCAAACAAACTGGCTAATGCGTTGAGCTTTTCATCCGGTTTTTCTGCCCTGTTTCTATCGGATCTGAACGGGCGAGCCACGCAATTTGTTCTATCCGCAAACCCAAGTAATCGTTACGTACTTCGTCGAGAAATAAAGGGCAAAACAATCCTTAGTAACAAAACCTTATTGTTACTAAGACAGTCATTCACGCGCTGGCAAATTGATGGGCCAAAACGCGAAGCGCAACAGAAACAACTGCTTGAAAAACTTTCAGCCCTCAATGCTCGTGGTGAAGAGAACTCTTTTTCGAGCCGGGAACTGACGCAAAATCTGGTGCAAATACGTCGAGGAAAACACCTTCCTAAAGCAATCGCAACCCTGGCAGATGAATCAAGTATTGCTAAGTTAGGGCTGATTTATCACAACTCAACCTACTTTTTCTCGCGCCCGCTGATCGACTGTGAACAGAATTTGTCAGGTTTTTATACCGTAGTGTTAGACAGAACCCTTCTCGATCAACAATTACTAAAGGTAAAGCAAAGTTTTCGCGAACAAGGCATTCAGTCGGTTGATATCGCCATTGTTCGTAACCGAGATCAGCACATCATCTCCTCCACTCATTATCTCAATCCGGTACGATTGAAAAAATTCAAACTGAATGACAATGAAGAGCCAATACTACGCAGGGATTTAGGGGGAATGTTGACCAATCAAAACGTTGTATACAACCTGACGCAAGACCTAATTTTTCAATTCCGTTACTTCAATAATCCGACCAATAACAATGATAAGACAGGTATTAGCGTGGCATTGTTTGTCGACGCGAATGAAATAGAGCGAGAGACACAAGTGATCAGGCACGAAGTAAGTATTTACATCATGATCACCATGGCACTGTTTATCGTGCTGCTAATTCTCCTGTCACGAATCGTTACCATGCCCATTGTTAAGCTTCAGAAACAGGTCAATGCCCTTAGTGCAGGGTTCTACCCTCACTCGCAGCGTACCGAGCGTAATGATGAAATTGGTCGCCTACTGAATGCGTTTGAAGATATGACCAACAACCTACGTATTAAGGAGCGACAACTCATCAAACTGTCTCAGTTTGATCCGCTCACCAATATCTTTAATCGCCGTGCACTGATGGACGCTGTAAACATTATCGCCGCGAAGCAAAGCCAATCGTCTGCAATCTTGATGCTCGATCTGGATAACTTTAAGAGCATCAATGACAAATATGGTCACGCGTGTGGTGATGACGTCCTTATTAACGTCGCTAACTTAATCAAAAATGAAATCCGCAGTAGTGATATTTTCGGTCGAATGGGTGGAGAAGAGTTCACCGTCGTACTGCCTGATACTAACTTAGAGACCAGCCTGCGCATTGCTGAACGGATTCGTAAATCCGTCGAGCTCAACCTTGGCGATGTTCTTATACAATATGGTCCCCCAGCCGCAATCACCGTCAGTATCGGAGTTAGCATGTGGCAGGATGGTAACTTTTCTAAAGCGCTTGCTAAAGCGGATAAGCATTTGTACCAGGCCAAACACAGTGGCCGAAATCAGGTTGTTTATCAGGGCGAAAAGCGCTAGTTTGTCGCAAGAGTTTATCCCGACATCAAGTCGCTGAACGACTCCGTTAGCACACAGACATTCAGGTGATATATGAAGCAGTTAACTATCCTAGATGGTGGTATGGGGCGCGAGCTCCGTCGACTTGGCGCTCCCTTTTCTCAACCGCTTTGGAGTGCTCAGGCCCTGATTGAGTCGCCTCAACATGTCCAGCTCGCCCATCAACACTTTATTGATGCAGGCGCAGAAGTCATTATTGCTAACAGTTACGCTTGTGTGCCCTTCCACCTTGGAGAGGATTTATATCAATCCGATGGCGCCAAATTGGCTAGTCAGGCTGCACAAATCGCCAAGCGTGTTGCCAGCCAAGCCGACCATCCAGTGCTGGTAGCAGGAGCAATTCCTCCTGCATTTGGCAGCTATAGACCCGATCTTTTCCAACCGCAACGAGCAAAAGAAATCTTCACCACTCTGTTTGAAGCACAAGATAGCGAAGTGGATATTTGGATTGCAGAAACCATCTCTAGTCTTGAAGAATTTCACGCTATTCAATTGGTACTGAGTCGCACCTCTAAGCCCTGCTATTACGCATTTTCTCTTCAGGATACTCTTACCGATAGCGCAGTGCTTCGCAGTGGCCAGAGCGTAAGTGACGCAGCGTTGCAAGTGTGCCAATCTGAAGGACAAGGGATTTTCTTTAACTGTTCGATACCCGAGGTGATGTCGCAAGCGATTTGCGACGTCAAACAGGTCATGGACAAAATGGGAACAGAGATAGAGATTGGTGTGTATGCCAATAACTTCGCTCCAATAGGCAATCAACATCAAGCCAATGAGTCCATGCAGACCATGAGAGAGCTTTCACCACAAGATTATCTGAACTACTGTCAACAGTGGTATCGTCTTGGTGCGACCACTATCGGTGGATGTTGTGGCATTGGTCCGGAGCATATTCAAGCTTTAAGCGACTGGAAAAAGCGTTTCTCGACCACCTAAACGATTCCAGATCTTGATGATTAACACTAACAAGTGTTTAATCCTCTCCCTGAAAGCGCTTTGCTGCTCACTAACCTAACTAGGAACATTCATGCCAACAGCCAATTCTGTCATTGTTCTCGACTTTGAAACCACTGGGTTATCACCAAATATGGGTGATCGCGCGATTGAAATCGGTGCCGTAAAGCTCATCAATGGTGAAGTTGTCGATACCTTTCAACAGTTGATGAACCCGGGCTTTCGCGTCAGTTCTTTTATTGAGGGCTATACCGGGATCACCAACGCAATGTTGGCCAATGCACCTAGCTGCGAAGAGGTAATGTCTCAGTTCCATAGTTTTATTGCAGACGATAACCTCGTTGCTCATAACGCCTCTTTTGATAAGCGTTTTCTCGATGCTGAATTTGACAGAATAAATAAAGATTATCTTGGCGATTTTGCTTGCTCTCTGCTGGTTTCACGTCGTCTAAATCAAGATGCACCCAGCCATAAACTGGGTGATCTGGTCCGCTATAAGCAGATCGACAATGATGGCGTATTCCACCGAGCGTTAGCGGATTCACAAATGACTGCCAAGCTATGGCTATTGATGCTGGAAGACATTGAACAACGCGGCATAAGTGAGCCTTCGTTTAGCTTGATGCAGAAAATCAGCAAAACCAGCAAAGGGGCGATTGGTAAGTTACTTGAGCAACAACGCGGCTAATAACGATGAGCCAATTAACGTTTCAGCAAACGCTGGACAGTTTTACCAGCATTGAGCAAGCACTGGACTATTTTGAAATTGGTTATGACAGCAAGTTCATCGACCAGTATCGTGTCGAGCTGGTCAAACGCTTCAATGGTTATTTGATTTTAGAAAAACCGCAGGATTGGTTTGCCGGTCGGAGAGCCCTGAAGAACGCTTATTGTAAGGTCCAACGCAGTCGTCTGGATAAACACAGCCGCTCAGCATGTCGCGGCTGTACTTCATGTCAGCGTCGTTAGGTGCTGATAAGGTGGGTAGAAACGGGAGTTACTCTTCCTGATCGAGATCTTCTTCATCAAACATCGAAGAGCGATTGATTTCATATTGATTGAAAGTGAAGATACTGGCGCCGCGAACACGCTTAGTCACTACTTTCTCATCGCCAAACTGAACCGTAACATGAGTGTATACCTTATTCTTAGCCTCTAAGGTACTCTCTGCCAGTGCGACTTCCAACTCTTGCTCATTAGTATCACGGGCATGTTTAACCTTTTCCAGATAAGCATTGGCTTCCTGCTTATCCTGTTCCAGTTTCTGCTCTTGTTCTGGTGTCCGTTCGGATTTTGGAATCTTCTTGAATTCAAGCTCTTTGCGGATGATGCCCATGGTACCTTCCTGAGCCTGAGTGTACTGTTCTTTGAGCTTAGCTTGGCGCTCTTTGTACATCTGATAGCGGGCAAAGACATGAACATAAGTGGCTGTATCCCCCTCAACACCGAGGTTAACGCAGCTCACCTTGCCGCCAACTTTCGCGCTTCCACCACTTAAGGTGCCCTGCTTTTCAGCTGCATCACAAACCACTAAATCATGACCACAGCGAAGATCATTACTCATACAGTGAACGCTAAGATGGATATCGTTGGCCGCCTGTAGCTCGGCAAACTGGGCATAGTTGGCAGTAATCGAACCACCAGATTTAACGATGCAACTCTTCTTATCACCTTCAGAAACATTATGACCAATGATCCCTTTTGCGACTTCAATATCACCCTGAACCTGAACGTCAGCTGACTCAATAAATCCACCAACCGTAAGTGACCCTGTGGCTCGCACAACCATATCCGACTCGATATCACCAAGTACTACGACATTCCCCTTAAACTTAACGTGGCCTGTAGCAACACCAATAGTAGGGATACACAGCGCATCTTCGACTTCAACACCACGCTCTTTGATGATAGGCATACCAGACACTTCAGCAATAAGAAGATTAGGATCATCAGGAGAAACAATTGTGCCCTTACCTGGTTTAAGCACAGCATCATTACCTGGTTTAGGTGGAATGACTTTGCCAGTCACTGTCATGCCCGGCGTACCTTTGGTTGCCGGTGTCCGCTTCATTACTGGCGCATTCTGAGAAACGTTAATGGTCTCGCCGAGGTTAAGCATATCGACTTTACCGTTAGTTTCTTTGGGGGCGAGGATTTGCTTGGTTGGGTCTTTAACCAGAGGAGTGAATTTGGCATCAACCCCCTGAATCGGTTGTTTGCCTTGCGCTACCGGCTGAGTGAAGGTTTCACCGGGCTTTAGCTGGTGGCTCATGACGAGCACTTTTTTTAGCGCGAGCTTATTAATACCTTTTGTAACATGCATCTGCGCCAGTGCGTGAACAATTTGAGGCCCTTTAAGCGGTAAACCTTTATAGGCACCAGTGACCACCATACTGGCAAGCATATCGTGGTCAGAAAGGACGACCTCAACGGACGCATTCCGTACTTCAGCAACGGTGATGCCGACATACGACTCGCTTTTCATCTCTTTTGCGCAATGAATAAAACGTGCCACTTCATCTTCGAGCACAAACAAGTCTCCGGCACCAAGTGCCGACAATGCTTCACTCAACCCACGGGTATCAAAGTTTTTGTCCACCGTGATGTCGGGTGATAATTTAGCGATAACTTGTTTGTTATCATCAGCAAAAGCAACAAACTTATCCCACATGCCATTCTGCCTTTAGGTACTGTCTAGGCCGAGTGTATAAAATTAATCTCCATCACTGTATCAGGAATGTGACAATTTAAGGCGTACATCACTAGATGGCGTTTTTACACTGTAAATAACGTTAGCTGGAGCTCGGAAAGTGATGAGCTGCTTTGAGCGAATATACCGCCGTTACACTACGACCCTGTTTAGAATACTCTAATGAATCACATAATTCGGAAGCAAGAACAATGCCGCGACCGTGGGTAAGTTGCTGTTTTTGCTGATGGGAGCCATAGTCTTTTTGGTAATCAAAGCCTTCGCCATTATGCTCTAATTCCATAACCAACTTTTCTTCTTTGGGTAAAAAGTCGATCGTTAACTCAGCCCACGCGCTGTCTTCCAGGTCTTTGAGTTTTTCTTCTCTCAACTGATAAAACAAGAAGAAGCCATCTGGCTCTTCTTTGATTGCGGAGTCCAGTCGCAGTAAGCCATGCTCTATCGCATTGGCAAACAGTTCAGACAAAACAGAACACACCAAATCTAAATGCACACCACCGTGCAGTATTCCCGCGACAAACTTACGTACTTCAATCATCACGGACACGTTGCGCAGTACTTCTCCATCTAAGCGTAGCTTAGATTGACTGGGAATTTGATTGATATGAGTGCCATTAGGCGGTGGTTCCTGGATATTACCATTCGAAATAGGAAATCTCATCGCAAGAATAGACAGGTCATCTCCGACCGACTTGTTAGCGAACTGACGCACTGAGTCGTACAGGGTTGGGATAATGGCTCTGTTGCTGTTAAAAGCCCGCTCGAGGCGTTCCTGACCAAATTGTTCGCCCTCTTCATTAACTGCCTCAATCACACCGTCGGTGTAACAAATAATTTGTTGGTCAGGCTCCAGTTTAAAGTGAACCAAATCCGATTCAAATTCATGCGGCTGCAACACACCTAACGGCATATGGGTCGAAGTTAAGCGACGCACTATGGTGCCATCCCGGTCAATCAAATAACCATCAGGCAACCCACCACCCCACCAGGAAACTTCGAATCCATTCGCACGCACCTCAAATATGCTGGCCGCCAGCATCATGCCCATCGGCAGGAATCGCACCAGAACTTCATTAATCTCTCGCGCGATTTCGCCCAGAGACAACCCTTTGGCCGCCATTGAGAAAAAAGCGCGTGTTGCTGGTATGGCAGAGATTGCCGCAGGTAAGCCGTGGCCAGTCGCATCGGCGATCATCACATAGACACCGCCATGGGGGCGATTAGCGACCACGATTAAGTCGCCGTTAAACACCGTTGATGGAGTTGAGAGGTAGTTAATGCCGAATATGCTTTTGACCTGCGAGCTCATTTCAAGCATCAGATTGGAGAAGATCGACTCGGCAATTGCGTAGTCGTAACGAACCTGTTCATGAAACTGACTTAGCTCATCTCGCTGTTCCTTAACCTCACTATGCATCTTCGCAATGCGGTAATGAGCCTGCACTTTTGCCAATAAAACACTTCGCTCAACAGGTTTTAGAATAAAGTCATCACCATATTTTAAGCAGCGTTCGAACGAAGCGTGATCGTCCAGTACAGTGAGAAAGATGATCGGCATATGGACTTCAGGAAAAGCCTGCCTTATCTCTTGCGCGGTGGTAATACCATCTTTTACTGGCATCATCACATCGAGCAAAATCACATCGGGCAACGCGTCCATCTGAGACATCGCCTCGACAACACCCTCACCATTTTCAAACGTGCTCACAACTTCAGAGAGATGACTGAGCATATAACGGCATAGCTCTCTGTTCGTAGCATGATCGTCAACAATCATTACATGCATACGACCTCCTCAGGTTTACTCGATGACAAATTTTTTGTCGAAGCGAGATATCGTCAAAATTTTTCTAACTTGCGGCAGCGTATTAGTTATTTTGATCATGCCATCGTCCTGGCCGAGGTAGTTATGCATATTGAGCAGCATGCCTAAGCCAGCACTGTCGATATAGTCAACTTTTCTAAGATCGATGGTGAAACGAAACTCTTGTCGATCGTTATAGCAGCGTCTGAAATCCTGTACCAAATTGAAGCCAAAAGCGCCTTCAATCAAAATTGTGATATGTTTAGCGGCAGAGTCTACCTGTGCTTCTACTGACATGTTATTCCCCTTTCTCTCTGCTTAGAGACTACCCAAGTGTTCAGAACAGCTCGACTTCGCCTTCATCAATACTCTCTTGAGAAGCTGCTGGAGCACCTCGATTGTCTATCTCTGCCTGTAACTCAACTAACGCGAGTGTGAAGTCATCAAGCTCAATCTTGTTATTTGTCCATTGCTGACAAAGTTCAGAAAACTGCTCCAGGTAATTGACGGTCTGTTTTGCATAGTCACCTTGCTGAACAATGATGTCGGCAAACTGTAGAGCGCGGATACCGTTGTCGACTTGGGCATGCAGCAGATCCCCACTCGAGCGGATTTTTTGCACTTCCTGCTCGACAGTGACGTTAACCTGCTGTACCCCGCGGAGCATTTCATCCACTTTTTCTTTTGACTCAATCGCTTCTGTCATATCAATCGACGCCATTTCACCAACGGTTTTATTGGCTTCCTGAACGGTTTGCTGGGCGACGCTGATCTCTGATTCAATCTGAGTATTAAGCTCTTCGGCTTTGACCGACAGGTTGCGAACTTCCTGAGCAACCACGGCAAAGCCTCTTCCCGCGTCACCAGCACGCGCTGCTTCAATGGCCGCATTCAGAGCCAGTAAGTTAGTCTGCTCAGAAAGCCCGCGAACCTGTTCTAGTAAACGGAATACCGCATCAAGCTTGTCTGACATATCATGAATACTGTGCACCGCAGAGATACTCTTCTCTGACACGTCCACAAGCGTATCAACAAACTGACGAATAATGGCTTCAGTTTTCGGTAGCACCTGACTGATATCACTATTGCTATCGCGGTTACCAAGCAGGTTTTCGACCAGCTCTGCGGTAATCTGGTTTTGTTGTTCAGCCAGTTTTTGCAGTTCGAAATAGCTTTCATTGAGTGTCTCAACGGACTCATCAACCACACTTCTCTGATGATCCAACGGGTCTCGCAGTTGCTGAGACAGAACATTGATCAAGGGATAAACTTGATCTGGCTTGCCACCCGATTGTGTTATCTCGCTGGTTATCGACGCTTGCTCACTTGGTTCGCTTTGATTCATCTGCTTAGGCATCACTATCCAAGGGATAGCTGCCGCGAGAACGATCAGGGCGACATGGGCAACAGAGGAAGACATACTCACTGCGATCGACAACAGTAGAACCTGCAGGCCAACAGCGATGAAGTAGCGGGTTTTTATTTTGCTTAATGTTATTTTCATCGGTATTCCTTGATGTTGTGAGCCCAGACAATCAATCCGCTGACAAATAGTGACAGATCTGCTCTGCGACGTTGTTTAAATCAACGACAGCCATTGCTGCATCCATTTCTACTGCGACACGAGGCATGCCCCACACCACAGATGACGCTTTATCCTGAGCAATGGTTTTTGCGCCCTGCTCTTTCATTCGAAGCATGCCTCTCGCGCCGTCTTGCCCCATACCAGTAAGAATCACGCCAATCGATTTTTTCCCCACAGTTTCGGCGACCGCATCAAACATCACGTCAACTGAAGGCTTGTGTCGGTTTACGGCTGGTCTGTCATCGAGTTGGCAATAGAGGTGAGTTCCACGTCGAACAACAACAATATGTTTGTCGCCGGGTGCTAGATAGGCGCAACCATTGACGAGTGGCGCGCGGTTTGAGGTCAGTTCTTTAACCTGGATTTCACTATGCTCATTGAGGCGCTCAGCAAATGAAGACGAGAACATTGCGCTGATATGTTGAGTAATGATCACAGGGGGAAGCCCTGCAGGTAGCGCCGACAAAACCTGCTTGACCGCTTCGGTTCCACCTGTTGATGCACCAATGGCGATCACTTCAACCTTATGACTATGTTTAGGAGCCACAAGCTTAACCGATGGCGGCGTTGGCGACGCTGAAGTCGAGACGTTAGCTCCCGCCGCCATCTTGATCTTCTCATTGACTAAGGTTTTGTAGTTAACCATCTCAGCAGTGCTATCAACCGCTGGTTTGGGGAAGTAATCCACAGCGCCTAATTCCAGCGCCGCGAGCGTCGGCTCTGCGCCATGCTGAGTCAGCGTCGAGATCATCACAACAGGCATAGGTCTTAAACGCATCAAATTCTTTAAGAACTGAACCCCATTCATCTTCGGCATTTCAATATCAAGCGTTAATACATCAGGGTTGTGCTGCTTGATCAACTCTCTTGCCTGAAGGGGATCCTCAGCCATTGCGACCACTTCCAATTCTGGATCTGAGTTGATCAGTTGTTGTAGTAAGGCTCTGAATACTGGTGAATCATCAACGATCAATACTTTTATTTTTTCATTAAAACAGCTCCACGTCATCGTCATGTGGGCGATGACTTTCCCTATCCAACTGACTGGCGTATTTTTCTTCTTGGTGTTGTAGCAGGTGTACTTCGGTAAATGGAATCCGTTTAAGCCACGCTTTACCGCTAATCGGGTCAAAGATAACCTTTCTGGGCTCAAGACCTCCGAGATCCTGCCCGGTCACATGCATCCCTTCTTGTTGAATGTAATTGAGAATAAATGCGACGTTTTTTTCTCCTACCATAGAGTTGCGCCCTAGCATTTGCGCCCCTCCGAACAACTTAACCTGTAGTGATGAACGCTTAGCACCTCTGGCGATCATAGCGTTGAGCAACATCTCCATTGCATAACTGCCATAACGTGAGGCGGTGGAAATAACCTCTTCCGGTTTCCAGGACTTAAGTTGAGACTTGCTATCAAAAGGCAGCAGGAAGTGATTCATACCACCAATGCCTGCATCTGCATCCCACATACAGGCAGCAACACACGACCCTAAGCCTGTCGCGATTAACTCGTCATGTGCATCAGTACTGTATATTCCTCCTGGTAGCAGCTTTACGATGTGCTTTTCCTTAGTCGGATGGTAAAAGCGGTTAAAGTGGTCGTTCTCATACTTTGGCGTTGCAAGCCTCGCACCTATCATTGTCCTTGCCTATTTTTTAACGTATATGGTGTGTCCAAGATGGTGGAACAGATCAATGCTCGCTGGCACACTCTCTGAGTGACCGATAAAAAGCACACCATTAGGTTTTAACTGTTGATGAAACCGCTTGATCAATTTTGCCTGAGTCTGTCTGTCGAAATAGATCATCACGTTACGACATGAGATCAGATCGAAAGGTTGGTTAAAGTCCCATTTCTCCAGCAGATTTAATTGACGAAACTGGATGTACTTCTGCAGTCCAACACGACATTTAATGTTGCCCTGCTGTTGTCCGGTACCGCGAACAAAGCCCGGTTTCAGATACTTAGCAGGTATGGTCTTAACCGCTTCGTCGCTATAGATGCCGCGCTTGGCATGTTCCAGCACCTTAGTATCGAGATCCGTTGCGATAAGCTTAATATCTTCGAACTGATTAAATGCCTGAGCCCAGTGCAGCGAAGAGACAAAACTGTATGGCTCTTCGCCTGTTGAACAACCTGCCGACCAGATTCTTACCTTTTCAAGCCCCTGCTCTCGCCACTCTTTCAGCAATACCTTTTCCAAAAATTCGAAGTGGTGATATTCGCGAAAGAACTGCGTTTTGTTCGTCGTTAAACAGTTAATAAAATTGGATTGCTCGGCCGGATCCTGTTCGATGATTGGCCGATACTCGCTAAAGCGGCTTAGACCTAGTCGCCTTAACTGGCGACTAATACGGCCATAAACCATGGTTCTTTTTCGATCTGAAAAGAAGATGCCGACATTTTTGTGCATGAACCACTGAATAAACTTAAAGTCTTTGTCAGTCAGCTCAAACTCGCTGTTGTCCGGCATCGAGTTTTCAGCCTGAACTAGAACTCTTCCCATTCGTCTCCATCCTCTTCAAGCTTGAAGCTAGAGTTGGCAACCTTTGGTGTTCGGATTTCACGAACATTACTATCTCGCCCTTTATCGACTGACTTGGACTCAAAGGTGGTCACATTGTTGTCAGTCGCAAAGAAGTTCATTAGATGAAGCAGTTGCTTACCTTCATCTTTAAGCGACTGACTGGCCGCAGACGTTTCTTCGACTAACGACGCATTCTGCTGAGTCATTTCATCCATGGTGGCGATGGCACGGTTAATTTCATCAATACCGGTAGACTGTTCCTGACTTGAAGAAGCAATCTGCGCGATCAGCTCTGTCACCTTCTCTACCGCGTCGACGATTTCATTAAGGGTTTCACCGGATTCATCAACCAGACGTGAACCTTCATCCACTTTCTCAACACTGTCTTTAATCAGACCTTTGATCTCTTTAGCCGCAGCTGCACTGCGCTGAGCCAGGTTACGTACTTCACCCGCGACTACCGCAAAGCCACGTCCTTGCTCACCAGCACGAGCAGCTTCAACCGCAGCGTTCAACGCCAACAAGTTAGTCTGGAAGGCGATTTCATCAATCACACCAATGATGTCGGCAATCTTCTTACTCGCAGTATTGATCTCAGCCATGGCAGAAACGGCCTGACCAACCACTTCGCCACCTTTGCTGGCTTTCTTGGTTGCGTCGTCTGATAGCTCATTAGCACCTTTAGCGTTATCCGCATTTTGGCGCACTGTCGCTGTCATCTGTTCCATACTTGCCGCAGTCTCTTCCAGGTTCGATGCCTGAGCTTCAACACGCTGGCTTAAGTCATTGTTCCCTTCTGCTATTTCTGTTGAAGCAGTAGCAACACGCGCCGAGGACTGAGTGATTTTGTCGACCATATTGCGCAAATTAAGAATCGAGGTATTTACTGCGTTCGATAGTCGGGCAAACTCACCAGTATTGTCTTCTGGCATGGTGGTATTCAGGTTTCCTTCGGCCACCTGACTCATGACATCAATACACTGACCTAACGGAACAACCATGGTATCGAGCAGATTATTGATGCCGTCGCCTAACTCTTTCATAAAGCCGTTATAGACGCTGGTATCAATACGTTCACTCAAATCACCAGCAATCGCTTTTTGGATCAGTGATTCAACCTGACGCTGACCATCTTGCTGTTCAGTGATATCAACCCACTGAAGTGCGGGACCAATGTAGTTACCCTGTCCATCGCGCATCGCGATACAGGTGAGGTTAAACTCCAATCCACCCACTGCGATATTGGAAGAGAAAGGTAGGCGGTCAGGATTGGTGATAATGTTGCGCTGGTGGCCTGGATTCTTATGGAATACATCAATGTTTTTGCCAACTAAATCACTCGCATCAAAGCCAGGCAAGACTTTCTGCAAGTCACTTTCCCTGCTGCGCAATAAGGTATGCAGAGCCGGATTAAGGTAGGTGATGATACCGTCTTTATCGGCCATCATGATGTTGGTTGTCATACCGGCCACCGCTGAAGCTAATCGACCAATCTCTTCTTCTTTGGCACGTTCCTCTGTCACGTCACGCCATTCAAGCGTGTTACCAATATAGTTACCTTGCGCATCATTGATCGCCGCAACGTTGAGCTCAATCAGGATATCTTTGATGGCAATATCCGTTTTGTAAGGCAAGTTGCCTGGGTCCGCTAGTAGCTGTCGTTGATGAGCCGGGTTGCGGTGGAACTCATCGATACAGCGTCCCATTAACCACTCTTCACTCGCCGTAAAACCAGACCAAACCGAACGCATTGTTGCTTCATGTTTACGGAACAAGTTGATCGTTTCCTGATTGGCATAAGTGATTTGCAGATCTCGATCGATCATAACCATGGCAGTTTGTGCCTGATTAACCGCTGACTGTAAGCGGGTAATGTCATTCTTTTGTTTCAGCGCGTCAGTAACATCAGACCATTCCAGTGTATTACCCACATAAGCCCCGCTGGCATCAATAATGGCACCAACATTCAACTCTATCTTCACATCCTTAACCGTAATGGTTGTGGTGTAAGGTAAATTAGATGGATTGGACAGCATCTGTCGCTGGTGACTTGGGTTGGCATGGAACAAGTCGATGCAGTAGCCAAGTAAAAACTCTTCAGTAGCCTGGAAGTTAGGCCAAATCGACTGGAACAGAGCTTCATGGGTCTTAAGCAAATCTACCGATTTCTGATTGAGATAGGTGATATTAAAATCACGGTCAATCATCATCAGTGCTGTTTGAGCTGCATTAAGCGCCGATAGTAATTGTTCCTTCGATATCCCTTGTTCTTCTTCAGGTTCGAACTCGTCGGTTAGCGTGTCCTGCGTTGGTGCTACGAATTGAGCAGCAGGCTCTGGGTGTTTATTCCAAAATGCCATGAGTTACCTCTCACTGGTTGCTTCTTCTGACGTGTGTTACCAAAACGAATACACCGCATTCACATTGGCATTAGGCCCAACTCTCTTCCGCTTGGTCGGGTACTACTAGCTCTGCTGCATCGAACAAAGCGTCTAAATTAATTAAAACTAAATGGCCATTACTCACCGATGCGATTCCGCGTACATAGCTATGATCAACATCTGATGAGACATAAGGCGATGGCTTTATCTGCTCCTCGGTTAGTGGGTAAACCTCTGAGACACCATCTACGATGATGCCGAGTGGTTGATGTTGCGCATCATTGAGCACTATCACAACAGTAGTCACACTTATCGTTGCTGGTGCTAAACCAAATCGCATTCTCAGATCCACAATCGGTACGTATTCCCCTCGAATCTCAAGAACTCCTTTCATATAGGCAGGTGAATTAGGTACCTCTCTAACGGTGTTCCAACCACGTACCTCACGTACGTCTAGAATTGGAACGCCATACTCTTCACCTTCAAGCAGAAAACTTAGAAACTCTTGTGTTGCGATCATGATTCCACCCTCAATATACGTTCGATGTTGAGCAGTTCTTCGGTATCAAGCAGTGACATCACTTGCTCTCCAACATTGATCAATCCTTGTAGATAAGGCGTCACTAGTGATTCACCCACTGCCGGGTAGAGTTCGTTTTGCCCGCGACTGACGACATCACTCACTGCATCGACGACTAAGCCCATCAGACGTTCACTCTCTTCATCACTGTAACGAAGCACTATCACGACAGTGGTTGGCAGGTACTCACACTTACCGACAGAGAATCTTGAGCGCAGATCAACGACTGGAACAATCATTCCGCGCAGGTTAATCACCCCACGGACAAATTCTGGTGCTCTCGGGATGGGCGTTGGTCGCTCCCATACACGGATTTCTTCAACATCTTTGATTTCTACGCCATACAACTCATGAGCCAGCTTAAAACTCAGGAAGTCAGCACTTTCACTCACTTCGTCGTTCATGCTATCCAACAGAGCCTCGGCCTGAGCTTCAATATTTTGCTTGGATAGATCCGTCATGTTTTGAGCACTGTCTATCCCTGTCGTAACTGCGTCCATGCCCACTCCTTATGCTGCAATGCCTTTATGAGATGCTTCGGAAGATCGATTGAGGAAGTTGGTAATTAAGCCCTGAATATCAAGAATCAATGACACAGAGCCGTCGCCCAATATGGTCGCACCTGAGATGCCAGCAACCTTGCTATAGTTCGATTCCAGACTTTTGATCACCACTTGCTGTTGGTCATGCAGCTCATCAAGTAATAGCCCGACGCGATTTCCCGCCGCTTCGACAAAGCAAAGAATGCGTTGCTCTAATCCACCACTTGATCCCATTTCCAATTCATCTTGCAGACGTAAGATAGGAATATTCTCTTCACGCAATCGGTAGAGTTCGATGCCTCCCGACGCGTGTTTTATGCATGCAGGGTCAATTTGAATCGATTCGACAATCGTCAGCAGTGGTATGACATAAACTTCACCTGCCACTTTGACCAGTTGGCCATCAAGAATAGCCAATGTGAGCGGTAGACTAATGGTGAAACAGCTTCCTTCGCCAAGACTGGATTCCACTTCAATATGTCCACCCAACTCTTCGATATTGCGTCGAACAACGTCCATTCCGACGCCTCGACCTGAAATGTCGGACACTTGTTCAGCCGTGGAAAAACCAGGTGCAAAAATCAGATTCATGATCTGCTTGTCAGAGAACTCTTCACGCCTTGAGTCTTCCGCTAACACCCCTTTTTCTAACGCTTTGTCCCACAATTTGTCACAGTTAAGTCCTGCACCGTCATCTTGAATCTCAATCACTATCGAGCCGCCCTGATGGTAGGCGTTGAGTTCAATCACTCCCATTTCAGGTTTGCCGTTAGCAAGGCGAGTCGAAGGCTGCTCAATACCGTGATCGATGCCGTTTCGTACCAGGTGAACTAAGGGATCAACAATCCGTTCCAACACGGTTTTATCGAGTTCGGTCTGTTCACCTTTGATTTGCAGATCGACCTGTTTTTCCAAACGACTCGACAAGTCTCTCACCAGTCGAGGGAAACGACTGAAAGCAAAACTCATCGGTAACATGCGAATATTCAGAACGTTTTCTTGAAGGTCTTTGCTGTTCTGTAGTAACTGATCCAGTCCGGTTTTAAGCTTTTCGAGTTTCTCTATCGTGAAGTCATTACCAATCTCAGTCAGCATAGACTGGGTAATAACTAACTCACCGACCAGATTGATAAGGCTATCCACTTTATCGATATCGACGCGGATTGAACTGACACTGGAATCTGATTTCGCCACCTTGGTAGATTTGGCTTCAGGCTCGGCTTTTTTAACCGGTGTATCTACCTTTGGAGATTCAGGTTGCGATTCGCTCGCGCCAGCGATGTCACTCGTTACATCATTGCCACCCAATCGTTCGATGGTGAGGTCACACTCATCCTCAACCCATTCGAAGATTTCCTGAATCTGTTCAAGTTCTACTTCACCACTGATAGTGGCGCTCCAGGTTAAGTAACAAAGTTCAGACTCGATGGCCTCGATATCAGGTAATTTAGATGTATCAGCGCTAATTTCGCATGAGGTATCTAACTCGCTCAATTCACGTAAGATACGTAATGGATCATTACCACTGAAGAACATTTCTTGATGGGGAGCGAATACAATTTGCCAGGGTTGGTCGCTATTAGTTGAAGTTTCGTTTTCAGCATCTGGCTGTTGTGTTTGCTCTGAAGTCGATTCGGATGCGTTGTCATCCAGCAGAACCAGTAACTTTTGACTGACCTCTTGCTTGAGAACTTCATTCACTTCGCTGCCTTGTTCATGGCCTTCGAGCATGCTGTGAATACAATCTCCGCTTTTTAAAAGCAGGTCGATGGTTTCCGCACTCAAGCTGCGCTCTTGATTACGGACTAAGTCAAGATAGGCTTCCACACCGTGAGTAAACTCACTAATGTCGAGTAAATTAAATGTCCCCGCCCCGCCTTTGATTGAATGAGCGGCACGAAAAATCGTATTTATGGACTCGTCTTCTACGTGCTCTGGGTCCAAGTTGAGCAGAACATCTTCTAGCACTTCAAGATTTTCACGACACTCCTCGTAAAACATCTTGCGCAGCTGTTCCATGTCTAAAGCCATAATGTAACCTCACCAATTGACGTTGCAGTGTGAGAGAAGCTCGGTTTAAATCACACGTTTTAATGTTTTTAGTAGTGTGTCTGGATTAAACGGCTTTACTAACCAACCTGTTGCACCAGCAGACTTTCCTTGTTGCTTCTTATCGGTGCTTGTTTCAGTCGTTAGCATTAATATCGGAATAAATTTGTATTGCGGTTTTTCCCGCAAAGCTTTTACCAGCTCAAATCCCCCCATATTCGGCATATTGACGTCAGATATGACGACATCAAACTTCGCCGAAGTCACTTTGCTCAGTGCATCGCGACCGTCATTTGCCGTTTCAACGTCATAGCCAGCATCACGTAATGTATGACTCACCATTTGACGAATTGAGACAGAATCATCCACAGCTAGAATTTTAGTCATGTTGCAGTTCTCCAACTTCACTGTTGATTTCAAACTGATCGCGTAGCCCTAACGTATTAATACCTTCGATCAGTAACGGAGTAGGTTTTACTAGTTGAATATCTATCTGATTGGATTTAGCGGATAAGAATAAGGCGAGCAAAGCTTGCAATCCGGCAGCGTCAAGGCGATTGACGTGCGATGCATCGATTTGAATTTGATGGGTATCTTGAGTAAGCCACGCTTTGTAATCACTCGCACTGTCGAGTACGGTAGATATGTCTAATGACTCAGGTAACAAACATTCCATGTCTTCAACCTTCACTTTATTATTATTCCTAGCCGATATTAACCATGTTGCTTAAGATGAGTGTAGGAAGGAATCATTAATCCGCAAGCGGTGTAGCTAGATAGTTTGGGTGAAAAGTTTGACGAAAGGATGAGTCTGAAGTCGTATTGTCTTTATATATTAGCTAATTACATAACGTTTCATAAGCGCCAAAAAAAACGCAAATAAATCACGCTCTTAAAATTGAGAAAGAGTAAATAACAATCACTGAATGGAATTTACAGTGTAAAAGCGACTCTGGTTTACACTGTAAATGGTCTGGTCGGGCAGCTCTTTTACAGTGTAAATCGCGAACCTAGCCTTCTCTTCAGCGCGACTTTTTCACCAATTCACTTAGATGCTGGCGGAAAACTTGCTCTGCTTGCTTTCTGCCAGTCATGCCGAACTCGGCTATGCAATCTGCCCAACTGTTTCTTTGTACGACAAGTCGAATAAATAGATCACTCACTTTATAAGCGAGTTGTGGGGATGATTGCCACCATAAGTTGAGTAAAGGAGCGACACTATCATAGCTTGAACCGCCCAAACAATAGCGCTCTATCAGTTGATGAACGCCTGCTTTTACTACGGAAGCATCATTAATCGGCGTTAAACTACGGACAAGTTCAATCTCAAGTTGCGAAAATATTGTACCCAATGAGTAATGCATGCTGTCAGCAAACTGCGCTTTAGCCTCATCCAGCCAATCTAAATCGCCGTTAATCATGATAAGTGAATGTGTACCACTCGCTTGGTCACGTTGACTACCAAGTCGAACCGAATGGAAATCTGATTGATTCCAAAATCTCACCAACTCGCTCGTTGCTCCAAAGCTGGTGGAATAAAAGTCATACTCGGTTTGCTGACGTAATTGAGCAATCATCTGTCGACCAACGCCACTTCGCTGTCGCTGAGGGTGAACCGCGATACGCATAATCCGTAGGCTTGATTGCCGAGCCGCGGCAGTAATTCCCATCTGGTTAGCTAACGTCGTCGCAACCAGGTGCCCTTTAGGTCGACGCTTACCAAGGCAGATCTGCTCAACTAGCTGACTCTCAAGCTGCCCCTCTTCAATTGCCAAAATACATCCAAGGCAGGTTCCCCCGTCAAAGGCGGCATAAAGGTGAATCGCTTCATCGCTCAGTAGTAGCATCAGGTCATTGGGCGAAGTCTGATAATGAGCATTCACTAGCAAAGCGAAGCAGCTTGCCAATAACTTAGGTTCTGCGACCAGTTGTTTTTTTTCAATGCGCTGTAGCTGAGGCTCTCTTTGAACATCCGCCAAAGTATCCAAATCGCTATCGAGTAAAAAGCTGGTAAACAGCCAGTTTTCTAGCGGGTCGTTTTGATTCCATCTAATTGGTTGTTCGAGATGATAAAAATTAGTGCCCGGACGTTGTTGTTTAAGCCATGTCTGGAACTTAACACTGAAACCACGTCCACACCCTTCGTAACCATGAATCGTGGTAGAGAATACCGCGCGATGATAGTGCTCGACCATGCGTTGCAGCATTGGAATCGGAATAGCCGAAGCTTCATCAACCAATAGACAATCAAGTTCAACTTGGCTGCGAAGTAACTCATCGGGAGCGATGAATTCTAAGACCGATTGGTGGTAGCTTAGTCGGTTGTTTTCTACTTTAGTCCCATCAAGCAAACGACTAGCGTGCTCGAATACAGGTTGAATGGTTGCGACACTTGGCGCTGTCAGCACAATTCGAATCTTACGCGACTGCATGAGTTGTGCAGCAGCGATTCCCATTGCACTGCTTTTACCCCGACCGCGGTCAGCGGTCATCACTAGAGGTCTTTTACGATGGCCTTCAACGACTTTAACGATTTTATCAATCGCCAGCTGCTGTTGGTGATACGGTTCGAACGCATGCTCCACTACTTGCGGTAATGGCGCCAAAGGTTGGTTCTGCGTAAGTTGTATCAAATGTCCTAACGCATTATTCAGCCAAATCTGGTCATATCCTTCACCACCGTTCACATCAGTAACAATCACAACCAGCCCTCCCCCACGTACACAACCTGTCGCGGCGGTAAAGCTATTGGCATCGAAGCCTGCCCGAAAATCGCAAATAAGCAGCTGGCACTCCTGCCCCAGAAGTTGCTGGCCTTTGTTGTATTGAACGACTTTGCCCACCTCTATATGCGCTTTACCACCCAGTTGATAAATGACTGAGCTATCCAGATGACAGGCTGCTTCCACGACACACTGCTGCTGCCATAGATCATCTCCACGTATAACAACACCAAAGCGGTGGTTAGATTGGCGAGCTATGCTTAGTAGCTGGGATAAGTAGTCGTTGATCAATTTCATGAGTTCGATACGAATAAAATGTGGTATTGGGCAGCCACATTATGACATAAAAAAAGCCGCCCAGAGGCGGCTTTATTCAATAACAAAACTGGCTAGTTCAATTTGTTGGCAACCAGATCTAAGATCTCTTGCATTAATGCATCGTCAACTTTCTTTAGGTTGAGCGTTAAGTTACTGCCTTTACGGCTATAGCTCGCACGACCTTTAATAAGTTCCGTTTTTGTCGCTGTTGCTTTCTTGCTTGGCGCCAACTCTTCAATCCAAGCTTCAATATTCTCGGTCACTTCTTTAGTGATTCGAGCGACACCCTGAGACTGGCTTCTTTGCCAAACAAAACCTTCTTCAGAACGACACTTATCGAGCAGTTTACCTTGTTGCCCTTTATCCAGGCTATTAAATTGCTTATGTAGTTTAACGATTGTAGGACGACCAAGCTCTGCCACATTTGGGTACGCTTGTAGTAGTTCTAGTGGTAGATCTGCGGCTTTTAAAGCGCCACTGACAAGTGCTTCACTACACTGGAACATTTTAGCCAGCGCTTTCTGATCTTCTGCGTCACCACTTTCCAGTTTAGCGAGCATCTCCTTGCCTTTTTCGTACAAAGAAAGAGGCTTGTGTGCGTTAGCCACGTCAGAAAGGAACTTAGCATGTTCAGTGCTAATGTTCTCACCAACGTAGATAAGGAATTCCTGTCCCGCCAAGATACAAGACATACGACGACGGCTACCATCGAGCACTTCAATCTTGCCATCTTCACACTTGCGACCCACTGCCGGATATTGCTGACCACGCTCTTTTAATGTGACCAACACATCTGATAGTGCGTGTTCGTTTAGAAATGCTTGTTCACGCGCATTTTCTGAAAATACGACGGTTTGTTCGCTGACCTGATCGGCAGGAATACGCACCAATTCAAACTGAACTTTCTCTTCGCCAGCCACTGAAAGTTCAATAACCTGAGCCTGTTCTTTTGCCGCTTGTTGCGCTTCTTGCGGTGTGGTCACGTGACGCTTATTCGCTTTGCCAAATAATCTTGCGTTTAAATCTGAAGTCTTAATTGCCATTTTCTATTTACCCCTGATTTAGTGATGACCAATGACTGTGTAGTACACGCTCTAGCTCCAGTGCACTCTTCTGTACCGCATCCTGAGCAGTCGCCAGTGTCTTCTTACCGCCTTCAAAATCACCTGTTGTCAGGTCAAATACCGTGCTGTAAGTGTCAGCACAGGTTTCAAATGCACGGCTACGAGGTATCGTCGCCATCATCACCTGGTCACCCAACAGATAGTTCATTTCAGTAAGGACCGCTACCTGCTTCTTGTTGTCATCCTCAAACATGGTTGGCATCAGACGAACAAATTCAAGACCCTGCCAGTCCTCTGGGAACATTTCATAAACCGTAGGTAAATGCTGGAAGAAGTTAACGGTTGACGCCCAGTCAAGTCGCTTCGCCGCACATGGGATCAGCAGTGCGTTTGACGCATACATTGCATTCCATACTAGCGGGTCTACGTGTGGACCGGTATCAATCATGATAACGTCGAAGTCATCAGCAATCTGATCTATCAGCTTCTCTTTAAGCAGCTTAACGATATCAAGCGACTGGTTTTGAGACAGATGTTGCCAGGCTTCCGCGTTAAACATCGCATCTTCAGGAAACGCTGATACTGTTTTTAAGTTTGGATATTGAGTCGGTAGCAACACATTTTTGTGTAGAAACTCATTATTTACCTCAACGCCTTCTGGCACGTTATCCAGCATAACATCAACAGCTGAGTAGATATTGTCATGATCCGTCAGGCTAATTTGAGGGTTTAAGAATAGACGTAACGAACCTTGCGGGTCTAAGTCAATCAGACAGATACGGTAACGCTTATCCAGATTAAGAGCTAAACACGCCGCGAGATGCACAGCACTCATAGACTTACCTGTACCACCCTTCTGGTTCTGTACATTGATAATCCAAGGTTTGTTTTCGCTGTTTTTCTTACGCTCGTGAAACTTAGGGATGCCCGCAGCGTCCATCAGCATATGAGCTTCTTGCAAAGAAATAGAGTAATGGTTGGCGTTGTTTTTAGTGAATTGGTGACCAGACTCTTCTAGTTTGCTAATTGCATCATCAAGTTTACGACGGGTTAAACCAGAGCGAGTTTCCATCAATGCTTTTGACATCGGCGGAAAATGCTCGTCGCTGCGCTCTTCCAATACAATTTCGATACGATCAGCTTGTACCTGAGCCGTTTTCTCAGCCAGCTGAATGAGATTCTCAATCGTATGTTCTCGTTTCATTTGCCAAATTCCGTTATTAGTGAACTGAAAATAATTGTACAGCATTTTCAGTAACAAACAATAAAAAGGTGAACGTGCAATTATAGATATTAATCACATTAAATAGAAATATGACATTCAATTTAGTGTTAATCAGCAAAAACAGGTCAATTTGTTGTCAATTTTTACCTGCATGACATGTCTTAAAGTACCATAGAATAAAAGTGTTACAGCATCACTTATTTACATTGTAAAAATATTTTTAGAATTGAGACCAGAAAGACGCTCGGAACGATTAAGATTGCTGACTAATTTACGGTAGGTGCTATTTTGACTTTCAAACTGATAACAAGTCAGACAGCAAGAACAGGGCTCGTACAACTGATTTGATAGTCAAATATCTTTAATCGCTCATCAGCTAACGGAACAATGATCAAGGAATCTATCATGATCATGCTTTCAGACCAATTTTGCGATTTAGGAACAATGATCAAGGGAATTTAGTGCCAGAACAAGCCCCTTGAGAGATGCGATGAAAATGATCCAAGATCGGAACAATGATCAAGTCTATGTACTTCTCGGAAGCATGTAAATTTAACTCCATTTTACGGACGAATGCAGATGGACTAAGACTTGACGCTAAATAACGGCTCACGGAATCAATTATTGACCGACAATCCATTAAAAGCGGCAATCGATGACTATTTCATGATCATGCTTTCGGAAAGATGCTTGCTGGCGAACCTATGTGGATAAGATGCAGCGTGTGTTGTTCGACTTTATCTATCGGTTACTATCTGTTCAATTTAACGATTTACACATCGATCCCTTGATCATCGTTTCGATAAATTAGACAATCACAATCCGTTGGTTGAGAGGCATTTATCTATTAACTCAGTTCGGCTTGTGGATAACGTGTGCAACTATGATGATCATGCTTTCATGATTCCATTGATCATTTGTTCGTAGTTATGATGATCATCGTTCTAAGAATTTTTGATCATGCTTTCAATCACTTAATGATCATGCTTTCGTTGTTTACATGATCATGCTTTCCAAGCGTTTAATTTTTTTCCCTTTCTAGACAGTCACTTACAGACTTATCTACGCCCTGATCAATAGATCATATAATCATTTAAGATCATATTAATCAGAAAGATCAGTTATTTAAAAGCAACAAGTTTTTCTTTATTTATGATCTTTTTTTCTTTATTCTTTCGGAACTATAGCGATATTACGGCTAGTGTGATACGGATCTAATAATGAGCTCAGAAGAAAAACTACTGATCAAAGCGCCAAGAAGCCACAAAGATGGGCACCTATTTGAAGTGTCAGAAGTCGCGGTTAACTGGATTGAACAATACCAACACTTTAAAGGCGTTACGAAAAGTATCGTTGAACTTCTCAACTTGATCTCACTTCGGGGTTTCAGCAGCAAAGACGGTTTGGTATCCACAACGGAGCTGATTGACGCAACTGACGGTCAAGTTACTCGCGCTGCAATCCAACAGCGATTACGAGCCGCAGTGAATATTGGTCTCTTCCAGCAAGTGCCTGTTCGCTTTGAAGAGGGGTTAGCAGGTAAAACCATGCTGCATCGTTTCGTTAACCCTAACCAGTTAATTTCAGTGCTTGGTGCAACTAGCCTGGTTACTGAATCGGTTAAACAGAACGAAAAACAGAAACGCTCAAAGGCACTTGCTCAGACTCAGGTCAATAAACGCCTGCTCAACGAACATGGCCTCAACACGCCACCAGCGATGAAAGATGAAGCGGATCAGTTTGTGGTCTCTCCGACAAACTGGGCGGGCATTATTGATCAGGCGTTAGCGCCACCACGAACGCGTAAAAGCTACCAAAAGAGCATGGTATCGATCTCTGGTACCCGAGCTGTGATCGAAACACGATCTTCAAAGAGCATCATGACGGTTGATGATCTGATGACTCTGTTTGCTCTGTTCACCTTGACAGTGCAATACCATGAGCACCACCAGCATCAATATCAACTAGATGGCACTCATGTACCAAACAAAACGCCGTTGTATATCACTGATATTCTTTCGCTGCGTGGCAAGAAGGATAGTGGTCCAGCGCGTGATTCAATTCGTGACAGCATCGACCGTATCGAATTTACTGACTTCCAGTTGCACGAGCTTACTGGTCGATGGCTAAGCGAGAACATGCCAGAAGGCTTCAAGAGCGATCGTTTCAGATTTTTGGCCCGTACCATTACCGCATCTGAAGAAGCGCCTACAGAGGGCGCAGACGGCGAAATACGCATTAAACCAAACCTATACATCCTGGTCTGGGAGCCATCATTCTATGAAGAATTGCTGACTCGTGATTATTTCTTCCTGTTCCCGCCTGAAATTCTGAAGCAGCACACGCTGGTATTCCAGTTATACAGCTACTTCCGTAGTCGTATGTCACGTCGTCACTCCGACGTTATGCTGCTGAGCGAGCTGAACCAGAAGCTGGCACGTAATATTGAGTGGCGTCGCTTCTCGATGGATCTGATCCGCGAATTGAAGAAACTGTCAAAAGAGAAGGGCAGTGATGAGCTGTTTGTCGTTAATCTTTGGGGTTACCACCTGACGATCTCTGCGATGATCGAGAAGGATAAGATCAAAGATTATCAATTCGATATCAAATGTGATGCGGAAGAAGTCCTGCGTTACTCTCGCGCTCGTACTACCAATGCGGGTAAGCGTAATATGGCGCCAACATTGCCGAACCCACTGCGCAATGAAATGGTTTCTAAACAGCAGCTTGAAGAGATGTCGCAGATCATTGATGGCGAGTTCGAGCCGATCCAACGCAAAGAGCGCTCTCCACGCGGTAAGTTAGGTCGTCGAGTGAAACAGCGTAAACACCTGGTAGAGATCAATGCTGATGAGATTACCATTACTCTATCTAAATATACCTCCACAGAGGCTCTAGAACGTTCTATAACGGCTTTAGCGGCGATGACAGGGCATTCCCATAGCTCAATCCAAGAAGAGTGTCTGGAGCTCATAGACAAGCTCGACTTCCTTCGCGTTGGTGATCAGGTGATTCCATACGAAACCTTGAGCAAGATGGTTGAGCTGTACAATGGTCAGAGTGAAAACAAACACCTATCGATTGAACGTCTGATAGCCGGGCTCGCTGTTCGTCGTAAAGTGTGTAAGCAGGTTTTTGAAGGTCACCTTGATGAAACGGTGTTCCGGGCTTTGGATGAAGTGGCCGTTTAACGACTCATTGCAAGCAGTATAAGAGATTAAGCCAGCATGAAAATGCTGGTTTTTTTGTGTTTACTTACCGACAAAAACACCTTGTTACACTCTGCTAACAATAAGACAGAGCTACTACATTCCCCTGACAGAGCACTGACATTGCGGTTCGGTGAGTTGGATAATATTTATCCCGAATAGACAACCTTTTGTCCTTTCTGATGAATGAGGGATAGGATTATCCCTGATAGATTGGCTCATATTGTTACATTCATTCTGAATATTTTGCGAGTTCTCTGAACTCGTCTTTTTTTTGTCTTAAATTCCGTCCTGATTTGTTTTCTTCATAACGATGATCATGTTTCTCCTTGATCATTGATCCGCAAATATTCGATATATCGTTAGTGAAACGATGAATTACCTTGATCATAGTTCCGCGATTCATTCCACTGTTGGGCTGCCATGAACTGCACATGGGCTTCGATCAATTGGTGAGACACGGTTTGCCAGCTTGGATTTGATTGCTGATTGCAGAACTCAAGACTTAATACTGTCAGATGCTGCATTCTCTTCATGCACCAATCTTTAAGTTCCAGATCACTTTCTGCAGTAGCCACGACTTGTTGCAGTTTGCTATAGGCGAATTGCAGGTATTGGAAGGCTTTATCAGGAGAGCGTTCTCGTTCGAGAGTAAAGATCCGAATGCAGCCATCCAACCAACAGGCAATTGCTTTGCTTTGTTGAGCTGAGATGTGTGGTCCCCAGATTTGCTCTGGTGGTGACAGGATCAATGATTGCAGTTGACTGCCTTGATCATGCTTTCGTTGTTGATACCAGATCCCGATCTGTTTTAGCCAGTTATCTAATGGAGTCATTGTGTGCCAACCTAATGATTTGATCTCTTGCTCATGAACAGTTTGGTGTATGGCAAAGCAAATTGGCAAATAACAGAGTTAAATCAGCGAGTAGGGACGCAATAAAAAACAACCCAGCGTTTTCCGCTGGGTTGTGATTATCGTTTGCATAGGCTTATTTGCTTTGAGCGAAAGCCTTTCGGTGAGGATTACTGCGGATTCAAGCCGAGTTTCTCTAACACCAGCTTGAAGTTAGCGCGGCGCTCTTTAACGTTGTGGACATCACCTGTCTCACAGGTTAGGGCAGGGCAACCACGGTTAACGATGCCTGAAATATCATCGATGAACTGGGTTCCATGCATACCACCATCAACATACTTTTTCAGTTCATTATGGTAGTTCCAGTTGCCGTACTGACCGCTTTCATCCGGGTAATCCTGAACGGATGTTACCCAGTAGAACAGACCTGCAATCCATTTAATTTCTTTGTTCTCTTCCGAGCTACAGATTAAGCCTGGGTTTGAACAGAAATCTAATTCCGCGTATAGCGGGTTCTCTGGTGGCGCTTCTACCGTAACACCATCAATGGTTTGACCAATAGTGCTTGGATCGACATGAGAGCGTCCTAAGTAGTGGTTCAATGTACCGAAGTTCTGTCGGCCAGTGGTTTGAATGACACCACGCCCCCACCAGCCACAGCCCTGAACACTTTCCTGACTGCTGCCGTCCCAGATAAACTGACCCGCTTTCTGGTCAACGTAGACTTTACAATCGTCACGCTCCCAAACTTGTTTAGAGCCGTCGACTTTATCTGGTACATCGTTACAGTGACCGTTGTTGGTCCAGCGACCAGCAAATCCGTTTACTAACAGACCACGCTCTTCCAGTACCGCGTCAGGAGCAGCAAATACCGGAGCTGGCGCACCATACCATTTGGCATGAGTCAGAGCACTGACTTCCATCTTATCGTCACGTGGGCATGAGTAAGCGTGATCAAGGCCTGAAATTGGGTTAACCCCATAGTCAGCGTACTTCTGGCCGAGCTGACCACAGCTGGCAGACATCGGATAATCCGTTGGCGCTCCATACTTAACTTCAGACCAGTTATTCTCGTCACAGGCGTTGTAACGAATGGTCTCTTGCATACTCTGAGCAAGGAAAGCGGCGATCGCGACCTTGGCGTACTTGATGTTAGTCTCATCATCGACATTATCATCCAGCAGCCAGAACTTATTACCCGCAACACCTATGTTGTGCATCGCGTTGAGACCTTCGAGGAAGTCCGCCCATTTGTATACCGTAGATGGTACCCACTGGGATTGAGGGGTTTCGTACAAGAAGGCTTCGTTGTCCATCACCTGTTCAGCACTTTCCAGTTCACGGTTTAATGCTTCTAAACGGGTTAATGGGCCGCTTTGCGATGTTTCACCAACGTAGTAGAGCGGTACCTTCGCCTGTTGGTATCCCTCGATCTTACTGGTCAGCTCGCTGCTGTCTTGATCAAACATCAAGGCAAAGACATTGCTGTACGCTGCTTTGCGAATCTGACGTTCGCTGTCAGTCAGACCCATAAAGTAGTTTGCTGCCTGTGAGGTCGGGATCTCAGCAAGCATTGCAGGGGCTTTAACGTAGTCGGTTACCTGTTTGACGTATTCAAGCGCGTTGTGCCATTGCTCACCCGTCAGTGCTGGTGTCTGAGCTGATTTAGTAAAGACAACAAAGTCTGCTTTGTTGGTGTTATCTTGCTGGTAGAGCTCGAATGTTGAAAGCAAATCTGCACTATAAACCGACGCTTCATCCCACACGGATTGTCTGCCTGAGTGACTATCGTGAGCAAACTCACCTATGCTGAGTGACCAGCCAAAGTTAGCCGCAGGTGCAACGCTGCTCAGGATAAGGTTGTGAGCTTGAGCCCAGCCTTTCGCATCGTTGCTTAAGGTATCAATGGCGGCAAGCTCAATCTGGCTTCCTGTTTCAGCGACGGCACTTTTTAGTGCTTGCTGAACCTCAATCGTACCCAAAGAAGTCCCTTTATCTGCGGTGGCGATATCGAGGACATCGCTGCGTAGAATTACCGAACTAGTTCCAGCCTGCTTAGCTTGTTGAATCACGGTAACAAAAGCTTGGGTTAGCGCTTTCGTATCCGCAATTTGATCGCTGTTGATGGTGTCTATCGTCAACGTTGATGGGGTGCTTGTTGATGGACTTGCGACAACAAAGGTGTTTGGCCAGCCTGCAACTTCAAGACGCAGTGGATCCATTGGATTCTGTAGCGAAAGCAATGGTGCAGTGCCCGGCTCTGTGCCATCACAGTTCAAATGCAACGACCACGAGCTATCACTTCCCGGTACTGACTGAGTCCAGTAAACCGCAGAGTAGGCAATGTTGTTGTGAACCATAATATCGCCGCCACCAGCATGATCACCACGCGTCCAGTCAGGGTAGACATTATATTCTTCACACAAGCCACCAGCAGGCGGAGGTGGCTCTACGGCCTCCTCTTCCACGGTAATGCTAACTGAGGCTGAAGAAGAGAGGTTTTGTGCGTCGGTAGCGACGGCATTTAATGAAACGTTACCTGCTTGAAGCGCTTGCCAGTCACAGCTGTAGCTCTCTGCACTAGTGGCATCAAAACTACAGATCTGTTGGTTGTTTGCTGTGACAATCAGCTTCGCTAAGTCATTATCTGCGTCAGAAGCATTGAGCGAGATAGCAATGGTATCGCTGACTTTGACTGCGGTACCGTTTGTCGGTGAAACAAACGAAACCTGAGGCGCGCTAAAATCGTTGTTGTCATCAGTGGCAACGGTTACAGAGAGCGATTGCTGTTCGAGTAATTTGTTGTCTGTATCGAGCACACGCACTTCGATCAAGGCGCTTCCTGATTGCTCAGGTGTCCAAGTGTGAGTGTAAATTGTATTCGCTTGATCGATCGTCTGTTGGGAGATCTTGATCTGGTTGACCCAATACTCCACTTTTGCTGCCTGTTCACCCTCAACTTGAGCTTTGATCGTCGTAGGCTGACTTACCTGTACGGTCTGCCCGGCACTCGGCGCGAGAATGGATAATTCTGTTGGCAGTGGCTCGCCTGGTTCGCCAGAACATTCGGTGATGTCCCAGAACCAGGAATCTGGACTCGGGGTTTCCCATACGCCAGGGTTGTTTTTGGCGATATAGCACTGTCCATCGTAAGAGACAACATCACCATTACTTACCTGTGTCTGTCCGGGAATAAATGGAATGATCTCTCCAGGCTCTGGCTGTGGATCTGGATCCGGTTCAGGCTCAGGTGCCGGTTCTCCTGAACATTCGGCAGAATCCCAAAACCATGAGCTGGCAGTTGGGGTTTCCCATACTCCTGGATTGTTTTTCGCGATGAAACATTCGCCGTTGTAAGAGACCATATCGCCATTCGATACCTGAGTTTCGCCTGGCACGAATGAGATCACTTCAGATGCTTTGGTTTCTGCGGCATAGAGATATCCGCAGAGCATGACGCTTGATAAGGCTATGGTGACCTTATTTAATCGAATAAAACTGGATTTATTTTTCACTGCTTATTGTTCCTAAATAATAGAAATGACGTCTGGTAAGCGCGCTTCAGCGAGATTAAATCACATAAAAATTGTCAGATATTTATGATTATTCTGTTGTTGTGATATTCGTTCATGGACTTTATTTCTGTAGCAAATTTTGTTTTAGGTGCCTCTCAAAGGATGAGAAAAGTGGTTCCAATTGAGAGGGGAAAGATGTGTGACTGAGAGAATACACAGCTAAAATCTGAGTGAGAAATACTCGAATGTTATTTATCTGTCGTGATCAGAATCATAGCCAACTAAGTCTGTGAGTTTATTTCTTGTACTGGTAATGAAGAGATTACGGGGTGTGCGATGAAGAAAAGTGAGACGGGGATCGCCTTACATTTATTAGGGGGAATTCTTTAAATGTACTGTGAGATTTTCCGCCGCGCAAAAACTATTTATCGAATTGACAGTAAGAATTTTGGATCTATTAGCACAATCACATTCTCGAGCTAAAATTCTTAACAAGGGGCGAGAGGTTTTGCTACAGATTAGTTGTCCCTAGCATGGTTTGTTCGGAGGTTATTATGTCCATTAATTCTATTGACCATGATGAAATGAGTAAAATTGCTGGCAAGTGGGACTTCACGGAAGAAGTTGAGTCACAAAAGCCGACTAAGGGAGTTAAATCAGCCGAAGCTCGTCGTCGTATTGAAGCATTGAAAGAGATTCGAGAAAGCGGTTTAACTATCGAGGAAGCAAAAGAGTTAGGTCTCTTGCACTAGTCACAAACTCAATTGAAAATCTTTAAGGGTGGCGTAGGAAAGCCGCCCTTTATTTTTGCCTCTCAGCCATCACCATTCCCAGCTATTGGTTCCCCTGAACTGTGAATTGAACTTTATCGAGTTGTTCAAGCCCATAAGTTTAATGCTATTAATGGATGACTAATCTGCGATGCGGGTAACACGTCTGTCGCGTGGTTTGAGGTAATCTAAGCTGAATTGGTGAAGAGGATTTTACAATGTCAAAAAGCGCAAAGCTCTATAACGAAGATAAACTGGTCAAGAAAGCGCTGGAAATTGGCGGCAAGATGGCCAAAATGCAAGGGTTCGATTTACCTCAGTCGCCACAACCCGTCAGAGTTAAAGCGGTTTATCTGTTTTTAGTCGATGCCAAACAAATTACCCCACTACCTGATAGCAAGCTCGACGGAGCCAATATTAAACACAGGTTAGCTGTGTGGATTCATAGCGCGTTACCTGATGATGACCCACTAAAGTGATTACCCGATGGTCACAACTCGATTGGTGCATCCTATAGACGCTCCAATCGGGCCGTTTATTTGTCATCCAAGCCATACAGTGTTTTTAATGCCTGCAACTTGCCTTGCGCATGGTTTTTGAAGTAGTTGTTGAGCGCAGAAACAATATTCTCTGCTTCGGGGTGACTCTTTCTGACCGCAGCATGTAATGGTGTGGAATCGAAGTAAGTCTTACTAAAGTAGAGCTTTCCAGCCGGTATTTTCATTCCCTGAACTGTCCATCTGCCAACCTCTTCGTCAACCACAAGTACATCGGCTTTATCGGCCAATAAGTAGCGAATACTGTTGGGCAAGTCGAGGGTGCTTACTGGAATCATCCCTTTGTATTCGCGTAAGTTATTGCCATAGGCGTAGTCGTTGATTAGCGCAACTCTCATGCCTTTCAAGCTATCAAATGAGTCGAATTCAAATTTTAATTCCTGACGAGAGATAAAGATCATCGAATTGTGGGTATAGGGATCGGTATAGAGAAAGTGCTTGGTTCTTTGTTCCGTTTTCCACAGGGAGACGATGACATCATTTTCTCCTGCCATTGTTTCTTTAAGTACTCTTGTCCAGGGCTTAATCGAAAACTCAATATCATAGCCAGCATAAACTAATGCATCGACGACAATATCGTGGGCGATGCCACTGCCCTGCACGGAGTTCATGATATAGGGAGGCCAAAGGTCTTGTGAGATTTTCAAGGTTTTCGCGACCCCGGCTGAACTCGACAAGATAAGCAGTATTGCAATCAGATAAAACTTAACCACGATCACCACTCCTATTCATATTTCTCGATCAAAACTGAAATTCGCCCAGATTGCTGCAGTGATTTTAGCCCGGTATTGAACGCTGAAATAATACGTTCTTTGTCTGGGTGATCACGGCTGACAGCGATGTAGAGTGGGTTTTCTGCTAATGGATTTTCAACCAACGCGAAATCAGCAATATCGAGATTATTGTTTTTTACAAACCAGCGGAAGAACAACTTATCGGCAACCAGAGCATCAATTCTGCCGACTTTGAGCTTCTTAATATTGGTCTCGAGATTATCGGCATCTAAGCGATCAAAATCGTTAGAGCTCATAAACGCATCATCGTAGGCATAGCCTCTGAGTACGCCGATTCTCTTCTGGCTTAGGCTCTTTAATCCGTTGTATTCAAATGAATTATCCTTAAGAGTGACAAAGACTAAAGAATTGATCAGATAGGGGTCACTGAAATAAAGGTATTCCAACCGCTCACTACTTTTCCAAACGGTCAGAGCAATATCGTAGCGTTGAGTCGCGACTTCTCGCAGAGCTCTGCTCCATGGTTTGATGGTATGTTTTAATTGATAACCTTGAGCTGCAAAAGCTTCCGAGACAATCTCATGCGCAACCCCGTTAGTTTCCTGCGAATCAATGACATAGGGGGGCCACTCATCCTGAATCGCCCAAACAACATTGGCATGTACCGCAGCACTGACTGAAAGTAGATACAACGTGAATACAACAAGAATACCGTTCTTCATGCTTCACCCTCGTTCAACATACTAATAGCAATTGTAGTCAATAATGGCGAAGCTAACGGGCTAGAAGGTTTGATTGGGTCTCAAGCTATCGAATAGGGAAGGGGGCAATTTTCGCTATTTTTTGAGCTATTCCTCTCGCCATACTGCGATTCTCTCTCTACATTCGCTTTTGGTGTGGTATATTCCCACTTCATATTTTTACAGATTTGAGCTTTAGTATGTCGATCAACCTGTCTAACCTTTCGGCTAGTGAGAAAAACAAGATTGAGCTTGATAAGCAAGCGTCGTTTTTGGTTTGGAAACTCCGTGAAGCTAAAGCTGGCCCTGATGAAATCGATCAGGCTGCTGCGAAAATCGCAGATGACGAAGAACAAGCCTCATTTTTAGAGTCTGTAGCCAAATATAAACGAGTAATGGGCGTGGCATAAAACGCTCATTTCCTCAGCAAATGTCAGAAATTGAAAAGCTGACACGTTTTGCTAAAATCCTTCGCAATAAATTGAATTAGAGAGAACATCCCGATGGGAAGAAGTTTTGAAGTGCGCAAAGCCTCAATGGCTAAAACTGCAGGCGCAAAAATTAAAGTTTATTCCAAATACGGTAAAGAAATTTACATGTGCGCGAAAAATGGTGGTGCAGACCCAGACATGAACTTGTCTCTAAAGCACCTAATCGCTAAAGCGAAGAAAGACCAGGTTCCTGCGCACGTTATCGACAAAGCGATCGATAAAGCTAACGGCGGCGGTGGTGAAGACTACGTTCCAGCACGCTACGAAGGCTTTGGCCCAGGCGGCACTAGCGTGATCGTTGACTGTCTGACGGACAACGGCAACCGTACTTTCCAGGATGTTCGCCAGTGTTTCGTTAAAACAGGTGCGAAAATCGGTGTTGAAGGTTCAGTTTCTCACATGTTTGATCACCAAGCGGTATTCCAGTTCAAAGGCGAAGACGATGAAATCATTCTTGAAACGCTGATGATGGAAGACGTTGATGTTACTGATGTTGAGCTAGAAGATGGTGTCATCACTGTATTTGCTCCTCACACAGAATTCTTCAAGACTAAGACTGCGCTTAACGGTGCATTCCCAGATCTGACTATCGATGTAGAAGAGATCACTTTCGTTCCTCAGACTCACACTCCAGTAGCGGGTGAAGATGCTGAGAAATTCCAGAAGTTCCTGGATCTTCTAGATGACTGTGATGATGTTCAGCAGGTTTACCACAACGCTGAACTGTAATCTTTACAGATTGAAAAAACCGAGCCTTAGTGCTCGGTTTTTTTATGCCTGTGGGGTAGGGGGAGTACCTGCTAACCAACTGGAAAGTTTGCGTACCTGTGGAAGTACCGTCAGATTGAGTGTCAGAGCGACTGGCCAGGCAATAATGAAGCTATCAAACCAGATCGCGGGCCATAGGTGATTAAAGCCAAGCTTATAGCCAGACAGTAGACCTGACATGATGATTGCCATGGTTAGCGATGATAGTAATGCTGAAACCCAAAACTGTTTGCGACTCATAATTTGTGCTCCTCTGCTTGTTGTTATGTTGTAAATAAGGATATAACTATCCAATAGTGAAAAAAATAAGCAGGTTTAGAAGTATGAATTCCATATTTGGAAATATTGATGACCTCTATCTGTTTTGCAGTGTGGTTGAACAAGGCTCTTTGCTAGCCGCGTCGAAAAAGCTACAACTGCCAGTATCGACGATGTCACGTCGTCTTTCCGCGCTTGAACAGCGAGTAGGGACACGTTTGCTGGAAAAGAAAGGCAGAGAGCTGGTTGCAACGCAAAGTGGCTTAGAGGCCTTTGAGTTGCTTCGTAGCGGTATGGAATCGATCGAAACAGGTTTTGGTCAGATGCTCAGTGAGACACAGGAAGTCTCCGGCAATATTAAACTGGCGATTCCGCACAACTTTTATCGTGCCTTTGTTGGTGAAGTGGTAGAGCAGTTTCTGGTTGATTACCCGAAAGTGACGCTCGATTTGGTACTCAGTCAGGAGCAGGTGGTACCTCAGACCGATCGCGATTTATTGATTACTTTCGATCTGGCGCAAATGGATGACATGATCGCCAGACCTCTGTTCAAAGCTCATCATGGCTTCTTTGCCAGTCCGGAGTATCTGGCTAAGGTTGGTCCGATTAACGACCTTAAACGGTTAACTGAGCTAAATTGGGTCAGCGTTGATCATGTGGTCGATATCTCCGTTTACGAGCAACAGGATCTGGTTGATGTTATTCAGGTCAAGCCCAAGCTGATTGTTAACGATATTCTCGCTGTTTGCGGCGCGGTTGAAAAAGGACTTGGCGTTGCCTCTTTACCTTTCAGGCATGTTCATCAAGGTATGAATATGGTGCGGGTGCTGCCCCAATATCAACGTAGCGCCAGACAGGCTTATTTAGTTTACAAACAGCGTCGTTATCAGCCGAAAGCATTGAGTTTGCTGGTTGAGCGCTTAATGAGTGGCGTAGAGAAGATGCAAAAACCACAGCGCTTTACAGTGTAAAACTGATTCTGATAACCACAAAAGGCTGGTGGAATACAGTGAGAAAAACAAAATGGGAGGCCAATACAGCTCTCCCATTTTACTCCGTTTAGTGTGCCAGAGTCGCTTACTGAGGCTGACGCTTCATATCGTCATGAACCATGGCATTGTCCAGTTCGTGGATTGTACCGATACGCACACGTTTTTCCGGTGCCAGCTTTTCGTACTCAGTGAGATAGATATCGCTGTGAATGTGCTCGGCAATCATTTTCACCAACAGACGATTGTTGGTATATAAGCCTACGGTCTCTTCTCGATGAGAGAACATTAAGCCCTGCTTCATATCGGCAACAATCATAAAGCGGTGGGAAGGATACTCGGTCTCTTCATTATCTGAGCGAGCGTAGAGCTCAATTTTTGGATGAGGTACCGCGATGCGATTAAATGAGAAGGCGATAATTCGCACTCCACGCTCAGCCGCCTCAATCAATTCTGCCGAGAATCTTGGGTCAAGTTGGAAGTCGGTGTTGAGGTAGATTTCTACCTGAGCTAACTCGATCACCTCTTTGGCTTTCTGGACTAAGTTGTCGATACCAGTGACGTTGTACACAAACTCTTTTTCCTCAGTGAGCATCATTCGTGACAACTCTTTCTTAAGGATATGGATGTTTTCTACGGTACTCTTTTCGATCTGGTTAAAGATAAGCTCTGGAGATTTGGCTTCGTACTCTTTAGTGTCTCCATCGGACATAAAGATATACCCATTTTTGTATAGGTTATCGATAGAAGAGTAGACAGAAGAACGCGACAGAGAGATATCTTTCGCGATTTTGTAGCCACTGGCACAACCGTTTTTGAGAAGGTTGATATAGACCAAGGAATCCGTTTTCGTAAAACCAAAATTCATCAACTTAGTAACCAAGTCTGACACGGTTTGTCCTCTAAAATTATTCAATATTGTGTTCCACTTTGGTTAGATTATCACTGGTTAAGCTCTAAGCCTAACTTGACGTGCAAGTAGTTGCGCTTTTGTTTGAACTGCTCCGTGAGCAATAGAAAAATCCTCGTAGGGCAGAGCCAGCATTGCTGGCAGCGGGGAGAGGTTGCAATAGCGACTAAGGGCAACTTTTAGGTCACTTGAGATGTGTGCATAGCGCGACACGCTGCCAAGTATTAGCAAGCTTCTTGGCAAGCTATTTTCGATATGTGGCTTGAGTGCGCGAGCCAACTGATCGATGTAGCGTCGATAGGTACGTGCGGCAATAGGGTCTCCAGATTCTAATGCGCAAAATATCTCTTTTACATTGGCGCGTTTAAGCAGGATCTGCTCATATTGTCGCTCCAATCCAGAAACCGAAACAAACTGTTCAGTACAGGCTTCACTCGCACAACTGCAGCTAGTAACGAGGCCATCAAGGACGAAGTCATAGTCCGGAAGAGCGACATGCGCCCAGGGTATCGAGCGCATGGTGCGTTGAGAAATACCTCGACGAGTTCTACTGCATGAGTAAAGCTCGCACTCGTTATCGAGTACAACGCACAGCACTTCTCCGAGTTTTATCTGCGATAAGACATCAGGTGAACTCTGTAAACCAGCTTCGACAAAGTTGCTCTTGCTGCAAGGGATTCGATAGTGCTGTTCAATCAGGGTGGGTAACGCCAATTGATGACGCTCAAGCCAGACTTGAACTTCCTCAGTCATCGCCAACCCAATCGAACAGAATGTACTGTATGCCCATTGGAAGTTGTCCACCAACTGAAACACCTGCTGTTTAACTTCCAGCGCGGTCTGATTAAGGCTTTGCTGACTGGAATATACGGTATTGAGCTGCTCATCAAGCACCGTCGCCTTGAGTTGAACTTTGTCTATCGAGATCCCCAGATGCATGCTTTCCCCTCGCTTAGTTGTACCAGTAACCGTAAGCCGGTAAACTGATGTCACGATTATCTAGCGTTACGCTGGCCGGAGAGTCGCTGTTGTTGATCAGGAAGCGTCTTGAGCCGCGTTGATAGCCGACAACGGTAGGATGGTGAGTCTCTAGCCAGTCGATGTATGGTTGATTAAAGCTGTCATCGCCTTTTCTTAGCTCGATCATTTGTTCAATGAAGGCTTTGAAATCGAGCTCTGTCTGGTTCGGAGCCCAGTTCATACAGCGGCGGTTATCTTCAAGTCCCATGCCTTTTCTCCCTTCCATCGCGACTTCGCCGCCATAGTAAATGCAGGGAGCACCAGCTTGAGTGAACATAAACAGATAGGCGAGTTTCGCCCGACGAAGATCGTTACCGCAAAGACTAATTAAGCGAGTGGTATCATGGCTTTCTAGCAAGTTAAACATCGCTTCGTTAACGTTGCGTGGATAGGCCAGATAAGCGCCTGTGACAGTCTCCATAAACTGCTGTTTGTTCTGGGCATCAAGGGCAAAGTAATCGGTAATGGCCTGAGTCATAGGGTAGTTCATTAACGAATCGTACTGATCACCACGCAACCATGGCATACCTTCGTGCCAAATCTCCCCCAGAATGTAGCAGTCTGGTTTTACCTGCTTAACTACGTTGCGAAACTCGCGCCAGAACTGGTGGTCAACTTCATTGGCGACATCCAGTCTCCAGCCGTCGATGTCGAACTCTTCTACCCAGTAGCGAGCGACATCTAACAGGTATTCACGACATGGCTGATGTTCAGTGTTGAGCTTTGGCATCTCAAGTACGTTGCCAAACGTTTCGTAGTTGAAGTTCCAGCAGTCCCACTCCGATTTGTCAGTGTCGGGATAAACGGGGAACTGATTGATCCAAAACCAGTCTGCGTATTGAGATTTTTCGCCGTTCTTAACCACGTCTAACCAGAACGGATGTTGATCGCCGATGTGATTGAACACCGCATCGAGCATCACTTTCATGCCTCGATCATGCGCCTCTTTAATCAGAGCTCTGAATGCTTCATTGCCGCCAAAGTGAGGATCGACATTGAAGTAATCAACCGTGTCGTACTTATGGCTGGTATTGGCAGTAAAGATTGGGCACAGATAGAGTCCGTTGACCCCCAAATTTTTAAGGTAATCGAGATGTTCGATTACGCCCCATAAATCACCGCCCATAAAGTTGCTTGAGGTAGGAACGCTTCCCCATGGCTCAGCATTTTTCGGGCTTATTTCTGGTCTGCCGTTGGCAAATCGTTCAGGGAAGATCTGATACCAAACGGTCGACTTGGTCCATTGTGGAGTGACCAGAACATCTTTTGGATTGATATAAGGGAAGCAGAAGAAATTGCTTAGATTGCTCAGCTCAGTTTCTTCCGCTGCCTTACTGTCTAAATCAACGGTGCGTTTCTCGCCAAACAGTATTTTTTCACCATCTTTGCCGTAGAGAATAAAACCGTAACGACTGCGGCGTTTAGGCGGTGTAAACTCCGCAAACCAGTGGTCGTGATGTTCGGTGACACCTTCTCGTTCCATTGGAACTTCGTTGCCACCGACCCAGCCATGAGCATCGCTGCCGCCCAGGTTACCACCGTCCAAGCCTCCTTCCGCCCAGCGGTAAGGGTCACCTATCCATAAGCTAACGCGCTCAACTTCGTCTTTGGCACATTTAAGTCTCAGGTGCAGAGTCTGCTCATCGTAAGCGTAGCTGTCCGCACTTTTAACTGTGTGTGTTAGTGAGCTTCGGGTAATCATAAATTAGATCCTGTTATTATTCTTTTACTGCACCACTCACTAAGCCTGTGGTGATGTGTTTTTGAGTCGCAACAAAAAGCAGAGTGATCGGTATTGCTACCAGCAGAGAGCCTGCGGCAAACAGAGTAAAGTTTTCTGCCGAGTTAGAGGTGATCCAACTGAAGATGCCGATAGCCAGAGTCATTTTCTCTTCGCTGCGTAAGATCAGAGTTGGCAGAATGAAGTCCATCCACGGGCCAGTAAATGACACCAGAGCGACAAACACCAAGATCGGTCTCGCCAGAGGTAAGATGATCTCGATAAAAATAGTCATATGACCTGCGCCGTCGATTTTTGCCGCCTCATCGAGTGACGTCGGAATCGCATCGAAGTAGCCCTTCACTAACCAGGTCATAAACGGTAGCGAGCCAGCGACGTAGACAAACAACAGACCTGCATAGGTATCGATCATGTTGAGTTTCGATAGCAGAATATAAATCGCTGTCATCGATAAGAAGGCAGGGAACATCTGCAATACCAGCACACCCATCAAGACATTGCGTTTACCTTTAAATCGATAGCGTGAGAACACGTAAGCGGTCATGGTGACAACCACCAGAGAAATCAGCATATTCGCTGTCGCCAGGGCGAAGGTGTTGAGATACCACTGTAGGTAAGGGGTATCCTGAAACAGTGCCACATAATGCTCTAGTGAAAAGCTCCAGCCGGAAAATGACGAGCTGAACATATTGCTGCCCGGTTTGAACGACGCTAATACTGTCCAGATAACCGGCCCTAAAACCAGTAACGCATTGGTTAACAGGAACAGATAGACCAAGCCTGTGGCTAATTTTTGCAACAGAAACTTCATTACTTCATCCCCACATCATCGTTAAACGAAGACATCCGTCGGAACTGCCAGATTGCAATCACTGACAAGAACAAGAAAATAATTATCGAAATCACAGAGGCGATTTGGTACTGCTGGAAGTCGAGTGTGAGTTTGTAAATCCAGGTAATTAAGATGTCGGTATGACCAGCAAATCGGTACTCTGGGTTGATCGGTCCGCCTTCGGTTAACAGGAAGATTGCGCCAAAGTTGTTGAAGTTATGGGCAAACGTCATCACCAGAGAAGGGGCGACCTGATGCAACACCATCGGCAGGGTGATTTCCCTGAACTGCTGGAACTTGTTGGCACCATCGACCTCACTAGCCTCGTAAAGGTCTTGAGGAATATTGGTTAAGGCTCCTGAAATAAGCAGCATGAAGTAGGGTGCACCGACCCAGACGCTGACCGCTATCACCGTGATTTTCGCCATCCATGGATCGGAGAGAAAAGCAACGGAATCAAAGCCCCAGCTATTCAGGGTCGCGTTAACCGGGCCCACCCCATTTAACAGCAGTCGGAACATCAGCAGAGTAACGAAAGCGGGAATCGCATAAGGCAAGATAAAAACGAAGCGCCACGCTTTTTTCGCTTTGATGTTCTTGTTGGACAACGCCAGTGCCAGTACAAAGCCAAAACCACAGGTGCAGATAGTCGCCAGAATGGCCCACATTACTGTCCAGGTCGCAACGCCAATAAAGGTATTCGACCAAATTCTCAGCTCAAACAGGGCGATAAAGTTCTTAAACCCGACCCAGTCAACCAAGTTCCTTGGCGGAATATGATGAGGCGCTGAGTAGTTGGTAAATGAGACCAGTACCGTAATGACAATCGGCATAATGATAAAGGCGATACTGGTTAACATTGCTGGCGAAAGAACCAGCAAAGCAAACTGTCTGTCATATATCGCTTTGATCTGCTCGGACGCTGACAGCTGACACGGCTGGCAGGACTTGGCATCATTGATGTTGAGTGCGTATAAGCACAGAAAAACAAACACGGCGATCAGAGCAATCACACCTTCAACCAACAGGAATACAGAGTGATCGCCCTGAATGATGGTAAAGCCTTCGCGTGTCTGAGCTACATCGCCGAGAGTAATGAGCTGCTTTAACGCCAGGCTAAGCTCTGGAATGCTAAAGATAAAAAGTAGCTGAATGAACAACCAAACCAAACCTTTTACCCAATGACCCTGACGCATTTGCGTCAGGCCCATGATAAAAACTGAAGCGTTGATCATTGGTTGCATTCGAGTTTGAGACAACAACATCTCTTACTCCTGTAAACTGATCTGTTCTTTGATCACTGACTCGGCGCGCTTTAACACCTTCTCTGGTGACTTGTCATTGACCCATAATGAAGTCATTGCACTTGCCATTGGTGACCACAAATAACCCATTTCAGGAATGGACGGCATAGCGTCGGCGAAGTAACCCTGGCCGATGATCGCGTAAGTCGCTTCATCTGCATCGACAATGATCTCCTCCATGACAGCCTGAACTGGCGGGATAGATTTCGTCATCTCGTAGCGCTTTTTAAGCATCTTGTCGCTACTTAGGTAGCTGGCAAACAGTTGAGCGGCTTTAGGATAGTTGGTGAAAGAAGACACAACCGCCAGACGGACTGTTGAGAAGGTTCGCGGCTGTTTGCCATCCAGAGTTGGAATTGGAATGACACCATAGTTCACTCCAGAAGCTTCGTAGCCCTGAATTGCCCATGGGCCATCGATGATTGCTGCGACCTTACCTTCACTGAATAAACCTCGTCTTACCTGAGGGTTACGCATATCCATTGGGTTAGCACTGTTTGCAGCCTGTAGCTTTTTCATCGCTTGTAAGCCTTGCTGTGCTTGCTCCGAAGCGATACCGATATCTTTGGCGTTTGTACCGTTATCACCAAATTCGTAAGCCCCGTACAGGGTCAGGAACATGCGTGATTCATAGTAATTCTGCACGTCCCAAAGCAGGGCATATTTGTGTTCTTTGTTGTCATTAAATGATTTAGAGAACTCAATGATCTGTTCAAAAGACTCTGGAGCCTGTGGCAGAAGATCCTTGTTGTAGAACAGAGCCGTAGTGGCAAAACTAACCGGGAAGCCGTAGCTTTTACCCTCAGAGTTTGCTGCGTTGACCGCACTTTGTAAGAAGTGAGAGTTGATGTGTTCAGCGGATACCAGATTTTCCATCGCACCACCGGCTACGACTAAGCGACCAAGCAGGTCATGCTCAATTTCAGCCACATCAGCGACTCGAGCTGAGCCTCCATCCTGAATTAATCGTGAAGCGGCATCAATCGGTGCCAGTCCACGGAAAGTGAACTCCACCTCATAGCCCGAATCCTGATTGAACTGGTTGGCGGCGTACTTCATGTAATCGACGGTTGTGTGATCGGTCCAGACTAACAGATTTGCACCTGGTTCCGGTTCAATCGGCTGTGCCATGGCAGTGGCGCTAACAAGAGTGGTGAGCAGTATTTGACTGGTCAATAACTTGGTTTTCATTGTTGCATCCAATTTAGTAGTTCACGATATACTACTAAATTGAGGCGGATGGAGATTTTAGTCAATTGAAAACTGCTTAAAATAGCGTCTAAATGTGATCTAAATCGATTAAAGTGCTTGTCTTATAACGGATTGAAGCCAGTTTTGTCTTGCTTATATCTTTATTGATTGCTTTGTCATTAATGGCCATTAACTTGAGTTTATCCCTGATTTTAGTGATGTTCATCAAACTACTGTCCGGATTCGAGTGACCAAGATCTCATTTAAATCTCATTCAGCGAGCAAATAATATTCAGATGCAGAACAATGGTTAGGCGTTCAGGCTGAACTACTACTTTTGAATCCGATTAATATCAATAGAATCCACCTCTATGAGGTTAAGGAAACACTGTGAACAGGACTGTACTCTCGCTCAGTATTGCTTGCGCTCTGAGCTCTGCACCTGCTGCTTTTGCTGCTGAAAATGGACCGGCTCCCCACGAAATGGGCGGTAATATTCTGACTCAAGCCTTAGATTTTGGCGGCCATGTTGGAACGTCGATTGAATATGAAGACAAGGATATTACAACTTATCAATCCTACGGTGGAAACACTGAAAATGAACGCACTACCACCCATGAAGTGCTTGGACTGTTTTATAAAAACGCCCACTGGAACTTCTCTTCTCTGTACGCATTTAAATTGACAGAGCGCGTTAAGCGCAATCAGGACCGCTCGTACGTTGAAACAGAAGATGGCTATAAACACCTGATTTCGATTGATAAAAAGTTCTCATTGCCGAACGGTTTTGAAACGGGAGTTATCTATGACCTTGAATACTCGTTAGGCACAATTGTCAATACAGGGGGAACTAACAACTTACGAACTAAAAGCGCTGAGCATAGTGTTCGTCCTTACTTCAACTTCTATAGCAATGAGTACGATGCAGGCTTCCAGTCCAACCTTGAATATCTCTACAACGACGAAGATAGATCGGCGTGGGGGACTCGAGTTGAAGAAGGTTACTCGGTGTTAGTTAAGCCCTATAAACGTTTTGGCAACTGGGAACTGGGCTTAGAGCTCTTCTATCAAATCAAGGATAACGACGATAGAACCGCTGCTGGTGCAATCAATGAAATCAGCGACTTTACTGAAAAGTATGTTGAGCCAATCGTGCAGTACAGCTTTGAAGAGGCTGGTACTTTATACGTTCGTGCCCGTTACGGTGAAAACGACACCAAACATACACAAGGTGGGAATGCAGGAGAGCAGTACTTTAAAGATATTCGTAAAGCCACTATGGGGTACGAACAGTCTGTCGGTGATAACTGGTTACTTAAAGGTGAGTACGAGTGGGCCAAAGATACCGAAACTTTCACTAAGTTTGCTGGAGAAGAGAAGGTCGTTGAGCAGAACACCTTCTTTGTTCAGGCTATTTACCGTCTGTAAAAATCGTTTATTTGCTTAAGGAAATCCTATGATCACAGTTTCAGAAATTGCCCAGTTAATTGGCGGCCAGATAGATGGTGACCCGAGTTTAACTGTGGATACGATTGTGCCGCTGAATAACCCTGATGAAGGGGGATTAGCCATCGTATTTTCTAAAGCTGAGCTCAAATTGATTGAAAGTTCAAAAGCGGACGTGATCATAGGACCTGCAAGCATTTTAACCAGCAACGCCAGATGTAAGATAGTGATTGAGTCGCTTAAAGCGCAAACACTGAATGCCCTGCTACGTTATTACAAAGTACATAAGTATCAACTGTTTGAGCAGGGTAATACCTCAGACAATCCCGATATCTATATCGGCAAGCACTGCACTATTGGCAACAACTGCCACTTTATGCCTGGCGTAAAAATCATGAATGGTGTGACCATTGGCGAAAATGTTGCCATTCATGCCAATACGGTGATTAAAGAGGGCACGGTGATTGGCAATAACGTTACCATCGACTCCAACAACTCCATCGGTAATTTCAGCTTCGAATATATGAATGGCCAACATGGCGAATTCGAACGAGTTGAAAGTGTCGGACGAGTTATCATCGAGGACGATGTTGAGATCGGCTGTAACAACACCATAGACCGCGGTACTCTGGGAAACACCGTGATTGGCAAAGGGACTAAGATAGATAACCTGGTCCAGATTGGTCATGACTGCAAAGTGGGTCAGCATTGTCTGCTGGTTTCTCAGGTAGGTTTAGCCGGACACACCGTTCTTGGTAATCATGTCATTGTCCACGGACAGGCTGGCACTGCTGGCCATATCACTATCGGTGACCACTCAGTCATCAAAGCTAAATCAGGCGTCAGCCAGTCATTTCCTGCTCATAGCGACCTATTTGGTTACCCGGCCAAAGATGCTCGTGCTTATTACAAAAACCTGGCGGTGCTAAACAAGCTTACTCGCCAGTTTGATAGCAAAAAACAGTCTAAAACTACGTCAAATTCTGACCAGCCTAGCCACTGGCTTAAACGCTTATTCACTGGCTGTAAGGCCTAATTCAATCGTTAAGGATTTATGATGAAAAAAGTCATTTTACCTCTGTTACTAAGTGCTCTTGCTGCTGGCTGTTCCAGCACCAGTGAAAATACCAACCAAGTTATCCCGACGAATACGGATAGTCTGCTGGCGAAATGTGATTTGCCTACGGTTGAGGATCGCGGTCCGATTCGTCCGTCACTGTTTGTCGTCGGAACCTTTGATGAAGGTCAGTGGATTCACTTGGAAGACCGCGAAATGAGCCATAAGGGCGATGGCATCTATCAGGTTGTTCATCAAGAGAAAGCTGGCGTGGTTAATGTCCAGTTTGCAACGATGAACTGGAACCCGCAATTTACGGTGTCGGGACGCAAAATGGGCGTCAATCAGGAAATCGCTCTGAAGCGCGGTGGTTTTGCTAAAAACACCCGAGTCGAAATCCCTGCTGATGGCGAGTATGTCTGGTCAATTCAGATTGGCGAAGATAAAAAGCCAATTCGCGCCATGATTGCCACTTGTCAGTAATACCGTGCCGCCAGAGCTATTCTGGCGGCGTTAAGTTCATAGCTTAATGCACAAAGGTTGTGCCGTAAGTTATGAGTTTATAAAGCTTTATTTGGAGTACCCATGGCAACAGTTAGCCTAAAACAAGTAGAAAAACAGTATGACAACGGCTTCAAGGCGGTACACGGGATTGATCTCGAGATCAATGAAGGCGAATTCATGGTGTTTGTCGGCCCATCAGGCTGCGCTAAATCGACCACATTAAGAATGATTGCTGGTCTTGAATCGATTTCATCTGGTGATGTTCATATTGGTGATCGCAGAGTCAACGATTTACCACCGAAAGATCGCGGAATCGCGATGGTGTTTCAAAACTACGCTCTTTACCCGCACAAGACGGTTTTCGACAACATGGCTTTCGGTCTAAAGATGGCGAAGAAGCCTAAAGACGAAATTAAGAGAAGGGTTGAAGAAGCGGCAGAGAAATTGGAAATCACTGATCTCCTCTACCGTAAACCAAAAGAGATGTCTGGTGGTCAGCGTCAGCGTGTGGCGGTTGGTCGCGCTATTGTTCGTAAACCGGATGTCTTTCTGTTCGATGAGCCACTATCGAATCTGGATGCCAAGCTGCGTGTTTCTATGCGGGTGAAAATCGCCCAGCTTCATCAGTCTCTTAAGGATGAAGGCAATCCGGCAACCATGATTTATGTTACCCACGATCAGACCGAAGCTTTGACGCTCGGTGACCGTATCTGTGTTCTGAACCAGGGCAAGATCATGCAGGTTGATACGCCAGCGAACCTTTACAACTACCCAGCTAATCGTTTCGTCGCCAGCTTTATCGGCTCTCCGGCAATGAACCTGGTCGATACAGCGCTGCGTCGTGATGGCGAGAATCTTATCGTCGAAATCGCACCGTCTGCCCGCATTCTGATCCCGAAAGCAATGCAAGCGGAGCTTGAGCAGTTCGTCGATAACCCAGTCTGCTTTGGAATCCGTCCGGAGCATATCTCACTGGCACAAGAGGGGGAAACACTGAATACCTTCGAAGGAAAGCTGTCAGTCGTTGAGAATCTGGGTAACGAAAAATACCTCTACTTCACTGTTGGTGGCAAAGAGCTGATTGCCCGTGTGCAAGATCAGTCGATCACGACAGCAGATATTGGTCGAACTTTCCGTTTCAACCTCAACACTGAATTCTGCCATATCTTCGATTTTTACAATGAAAACAACTTAATTCACAGCCGACCCTACTCGGCTTAGTTAATGACAATAACGGGGAACCTCTAATGAAAAAACGGACACTGATTTGCAGCGCTCTGCTTGCGACACTGGCCATCGGAGGCGGATTTTCGGCACCAGCAATAAGTGCAGTAACCGCAGCTGACAGCACCTACGATTTCAGGCAGGAGACTATCTATTTCGTCTTCTTAGACCGATTTAGTGATGGCGATGCGACGAATAACAGTGGCAATAACCCATTGACGTACGACCCTAACAACCTCAAGAAGTACGTGGGTGGTGACATTAGAGGTTTGATCAACAAGCTGCCGTATCTCAAATCTCTCGGTATCACTGCGATATGGATTACTCCACCGGTAGATAATGCCGATAACCTTGATGTTAATGGTGGGGCTGGTTACCACGGCTACTGGGGTAAAGACTTCTTCCGCGTTGATGAGCACTTAGGCACCATGGACGACTTTAAAGAGTTGAGCCAGTTGATGCACACCCCTGAATACAACATGAAGCTGGTACTGGACTATGCGCCAAACCACTCTAATGGTAACGATGAAAACGAGTATGGCGCACTGTACCGTGACGGCCAGTACATTACCGATTACAACACTGACGTTGCGGCTGGCACTAACTGGTATCACCACAATGGCGGCGTGACCGACTGGAATAACTGGTATCAGGTTCGTAACCACAATCTATTTAATCTTTCTGACTTCAACCAGTCTGATGCTCAGGTTTACAACTACCTGCTGGATGGCGCTAAATTCTGGATTGATGCGGGTGTTGATGCCATTCGTATTGATGCGATTAAGCACATGGATAAAGAGTTTATCCAGCAATGGACAGGTGACATCTACAACTACGCATCGGCCATTGGCCGCGATGGGTTTTACTTCTTCGGCGAGTGGTTTGGTGCCAGCGCAACGACAACCACAGGGATTGATGGTTATGCGATCGATTATGCCAATACTTCAGGTTCGGCACTGCTCGATTTTGGCTTCCGTGACACTTTAGAACGTGTGCTGGTTGGCCGCAGTGGCAATACCATGCAGACGCTAAACAGCTATCTGGAAACTCGTAGCAATGTGTTCACCAGCGATGACTGGCAGGTCGTATTTATGGATAACCATGATATGGCTCGTATCTCGACCGCACTGCGTTCGACAGCCAGCACGTTCGGCCCGGGTAACAATGAAGCAGGGGGCGGCCAGTCAGAAGCGTTTGCCCAAAAACGCGTCGACCTTGGCTTGGTTGCGACTATGACGGTACGTGGTATACCAGCCATCTACTACGGTACGGAGCATTACAGCGCAAACTTCACCACCAATGCGTTTGGTCAGGTTGGTAGCGATCCATACAACCGTGAAGTAATGCCAAGCTTCGCTCAGGACAGTGAAGCATTTAAGATCATTCAAGCTTTGACTGAGTTGAGAAAAACCAGTCCTGCGATTCAGCAAGGTAGCTACAGTCAGAAGTGGCTCAATGACGACATTCTGGTTTATGAGCGCAAGTTTGAAGATGATGTTGTGCTAGTGGCTCTAAACCGAGGTGCTGCAACCTCGATTAATGTCTCTGCATTGTCTCTGGCGGACAACTACTACACCAGCCTGGTTGGTAGCGATGGCGTGACGGTATCTCAGTCCGCTGCGACGCTGAACCTTGATCAGAATGAAGCGATTGTCCTGCATGGTAAGACAACCAGTGATAATACAGAGCTTACCGATGTGACTTTCACTTGCAATAACGGCTACACCCAGTGGGGACAAAGCGTTTATGCAGTCGGCAGTGCCAGTCAGCTAGGTAGTTGGGCACCAGCGCAAGCTGTAAAACTGGATCCAGCGGCTTACCCGACTTGGCAGGCAACCATTCAGGTTCCAAGTGGCGAATCCTTAGAATGGAAATGTTTGAAGCGTTCAGAAAGCGATAGCAGTGCCCTGATCGAGTGGCAATCTGGTGGCAACAATACGGTTAATACCAGCACACAAACTCAAACGAGTGGCTCATTTTAATTCATTATTAACCTGTCTCGCTTCTAGGGACTCTATACCCAGCTAGGGGTATTTCAGGTAGTGACACGCTGCCACTTTAAGGCCTTATGTATTTATCTAAGGTCTTTTTTTTGCGCGAGCCTCAGGTCGCCCCCCGATTATTCTCTATTTTATTGAAATAATTAAATGAATTTCTCTGGCCCAATGGTGTTATTGTGGAGCCAGTTATCAGGGCTTTACAGTGTAAAGTTACTTAGCGGAATCAGAGAATTTGGGAGATAGGATGGACAAGGTTGTTATCGTTACCGGAGCTGGAAGAGGGATCGGCGCACAGACAGCAAAGCTGCTCGCGAGCAAAGGTTACGCAGTATGTGTCAACTACATCAACAATCATCAACGCGCTAATCAGGTCGTTGAACAGATCCTTGAATCGGGCGGGCAAGCCTTTGCTTTTCAGGCGGATGTCTGTGAAGAAAAGCAAGTTGCAGCGATGTTTGAGGCAACCCAGCAGCGTTATGGGATGGTCACACACCTGGTCAACAATGCGGGCATCCTCTTCACTCAGTCTAAACTGTGCGATATCGAGCTAGAGCGTTTCCAAAAAGTGATGAATGCTAACGTAACCAGCTGCTTCTTATGTTGTAAGGCGTTTATCCATCAAGACGGAGACAAGAAAGCGATCGTTAATGTCTCGTCGGCCGCATCGCGTCTGGGCGCCCCATTTGAATATATTGACTATGCCGCTTCTAAAGGTGCGATGGACTCATTGACCAAAGGGTTATCACTAGAGTTAGCCGGTGAAGGCATTCGGGTCAATGGAGTGAGACCAGGTTGTATTTATACTGAGATGCACGCTGACGGCGGTGAACCTGACCGTGTAGACCGCCTTGCCTCAAGTCTGCCCCTTAAGCGTGGTGGTACAGCAGAGGAGGTGGCGGAGTCGATCGCATGGCTGCTGTCGGATGAAGCCTCTTACGTAACGGGAACCTTTATTGAACTGGCTGGTGGCCGTTAAAAGGAGATCAAGCTGACGAGACATTGGATGTCATGCCAGCTTATCTATGCAATCAGCCTAAAGGCAGGTGACCGGTTTTAACCCAAATGATGGTTTGCTGCTCGACAAACGGGAAATGCTCACTCATATGAGGGCTACGAATCCAACTCCCTTGTGGATAGTGGCCATGTTCATCCCGAAACTCGCCAGACAGAACAAAAATTTCCTCGCCGCCAAAATGTTTGTGTGGCTGAAACCTTTCTCCAACGGGCCATTTTACTAACGCGACATGCTCATGCTCGAAGTTGTGCAAAGGCATCACTTCCAGCCCTCCTTGTCCCGCTAACCACTGCTGTTTACTGGTATCGATCCTGACGGTTGCACTATCTCTGGCATCGAACTGGTTGAGTTTAACCAGAATCGTGCAGCCTTGCTTGCTAAAGGGAGCATGACTGCTACCGGGAGGGTTACGGATGTAGGTACCGGCGGGGTAGTCGCCATACTGATCTGAAAACACGCCATCGAGCACCAATATTTCTTCGCCCATCGGATGCGGATGGGTTTTAAACTGCGAGCCGGCTTCGTAGCGCACGATACTAGTGGTATGCCCTGATTCTGCCTCCTCACGTTCAAGAGGTTTACGCCATACCCCTCGGGCTGGACTGGCCAACCAGGACATTGACTCGGTATCGATCACAATGCGTTCAGCAAAGTTCATATTGAGCATGGTCGTCTCCTTTTGTCCGCATATTACATTTCAGTCTTCACTACTTTTATCACTATTCGCATATTGCTGTAAGTGGCTAATGAAGATCGGAACCTTTTTCGCCACGTGTTTCCTCGATGCATAGAAGGCATATAAGACTAAATCTTCTGGTGGATATTCAAGTTCAAGCGTAAATCGACTCAGGTTAAAAGGACAGACGCCATTAAAACGCTTATCCTTATCGCGTGTGTCCCGATAACCAAGAAGTCGCTTTAGGGCTACTCAGACAAGGATTTAAAATGGCTGATCCACATATTCAATCTCCGATGGACCACTATGACCACATCACTGTCATCATCTATCGCTTAGGATTTACTTTAGCCTGTCCTGTGATTGCGCTACTTCCCTGGCACAGTGGCTTACCGATAGAAAGCTTGGTCATGTTATGCGCTGCTATGTGTGCCTCTTCGCTGCACATCTACATGAAGTCGTTTCGGTTACTGCTGCAATTTGCCACTTGGGTCGGCTTACTATGTTTTGTGCTGGGCTACCCGTATCTAGGCATGGGAGGGGCGTTTATTACTTTGGGCGGGTTGTGTTTCAAAGAGCATTATTGCTTCAAGGTGCCAGGGCTGCGTCTACAGCCTTTAATATTGGCAGTCTTGTGGCTGTGTTTGGTGATTGATTTCGACATCGCGGCAAAGGTATTGGCAGCAATATCGGCGCTTCTGTTCTTTGTCACCAGTATCTATAAGTGGCGCATGCCAAGGCATTATGACATCGGTGATAAATCTAAGTATGAGGTTTAGGGGCAATTAAAAAAGCCGCTTCAATAAGCGGCTTTGTAGGGGGGACTAGAAGAGGTCTAACGACGTTTCATCTAAGAACATGTTTGGCTTAATATCTTTGACACGTTCTTCAACTTGTCTATTTAACTCAGCTTGTTCTTCTTCAGTGATGAGCATTTCGAATACGGGACCACCATCTTGGTCAACCACTGGGCGGTTGTTCTTTACCAGCATTTTTTGAGTAATTCTCGAGTCTTCTTCTTGTTCTCCTCCCAGTGCTCCCGATATACGGTTGTAATAATAAGTTTTCTTTCGGTCTGGTTGGATTATTACGTTTCCAGTACTATCTTTTTCGCCTTGAGAGTATGAGTAGTATAAGACTCTGGCTGCTTCCGCGTATCCCAAATCTATTGCTTTGTTTATCCACTTTTTAGCTTCATCCAAATGCTCAGGATCTAGCAAATAATAGTACAGAGAAACCATGGCAGGGGCGTGACCTTGGTTTGCAGCTAGCCTTAGGTACGGAAGTTTATCTTCAAATGACTCCCAATATGTATTGTAATCGAGGAATTGATACCCACCATTGGGGATTGCATTGCTAACCAGTTCTTTGTATTTAGTCTGGCGATAAAAAGGGATGTATTCCCACCACTCTCTTTTGGTTATTTTTAGGGCAAAAGCAGCCTTTCCATCACCATCTTGGGCGAGCTTTGTCCATCCTTGTTGAGCTTTAGGGAGCCACTTTTCATCACAAGGCCAACCAAGGTAGCTACATGGTGTATTTACATATAATTTGCCTCCTCCCATAACACCCATAGCCCAAGGGTCGCCCATCTGGGCGGCTTTTAAAAAAGTGTTTCCCGCATCGAAATGTTGACCGTTTTTATACTGCGTTATCGCAAGCCAAAATGTCGCCTGGGCACTGCCTCGGTCTGATTGCTGACGTAAGATTTGTTCTGCTTGTTGGTACTCTTTTTGGTTAAACAAGCGGATTCCTTGTTCGATAGGGGAGGTTGCCCACAGCTTGCCACTGCACAAGAGTAGGAAAACAAATAACGTTTGTTTCATGGTTTATCTCTTATGGTAGTCAAAAGCCGCTTCAATGAGCGACTAGAAGAGCTCTAACGACGTTTCGTCTAAGAACATGTTTGGCTTAATATCTTTGACAAACTCAGCAACCTGTTTATCTAATTCAGCTTGTTCTTTTTGAGTAATTAAATCCTTCATGACTGGTCTACCATCTTCATCCGCTAACGGGGAGCCATATTCGTCAAGTATATGTTCCTGTGTAATTGAGTAAGCTTCTTTCTCTTCCCCCCCTAATGCGCCAGACAGACGATTGTAGTAATAGGCTTTTTTAACGTCGGGTGGGATGATTATGTTGCCATTGCTATCTTTTTTACCTTGAGAATAGGCATAGTAAAGGCTGGTTGCAGCATCAGGGTAACCCAGTTTTATTGCTTTGTGGTTCCACTTTAGCGCTTCATCCAAAGTCTCAGGCTCCAGCAAAAAGTAGTACAAGGACAGCATGGCGGGAGCATAGCCTTGTTTAGCGGCTATTGTTAGGTATTTCAACTTTTCTTCTGTCGATTCCCAAACCACGCTAGAATTTAAGAATCGATACCCACCATTAGGGATTGCCTTGGAGTATATTTCTTTATATTTCTTATATTTATAGATGGGGACTATTTCCCACCAAGGTTTACCTCGTAGAATGAGTTGGTACATTGCTTTACCATTCCCTTCGGATGCTTGTTTTTCCCATAGGGGAATGGCTTTGTCATTCCAAGCTGCATCGCATGCCCATCCAAGGTATTTACATGGGCTATTGCCATTTCCTGCCAATACATCCATCGCCCAGGGGCTGCCCATTTCTGCTGCTTTTAAAAAGGTCTGCCCAGCTTCAAACTGCTGGCTATTCTTGTACTGTGTGACGCCTAGCCAGTAAGTCGCGTAAGCACTACCCTGTTCAGATTGTTGCTGGAAAATCTGCTGAGCTTGTTGATACTCTTTTTGGTTAAACAGTCGGATCCCTTGTTCCACTGGTGTCATCGCCCACAGTTTGCCACTGCACAATAGTAGGAAAACAAATAACGTTTGTTTCATGGTTTATCTCTCTGGTAGCCAGTTGCTTAGCTGATAGCCGCGCAGTTTAAATTGATCAAGTTGCTCGATATGATTGGCAGGTAGCACTGCATATTCCATATTCATTCGTGCACGGGCTGGGTACGATTTCTCAAGGATTTTGTGCTCTCTAGTTAGCCAGTTGATGTTTTTGCGCAAGGTTGCGTACTCATCGTCTAATGCTTCCATATATTTGTTTTTATCTTTATCATTTGGATTCTCATAAGGTTGTGAGAAGGCTTTAGTAAAGAAATCCCGTATGCTAAGGACATTTTTAGCGTAGTGTTGCCATTGCTGCGACTTCTCAAACTCGGTTGGTTGCTTTAAGCCCATTCGCTGCAGGGCATTCTCAAAGCGAATTATTTGCCCTTTATCTGCGCGGCTGCCCCCTAACCAATCTAATATTTGATTGATCGCTTTACGCTGATTTTGGTTTCTGGCTGCGGCGATATTTCTGCTCTCATTAAAACTTTCTCCCCAGCCAATACTTGGAATGTCATTGTAATTAATTAACACTGTCAATAATTTTGCTAATGTCTCCGCAGGCATATTGGCAATCCATTTCTGGTTTTCTTGTTGGTGCTGTTCAGAAAGCAAAAAGTTGGCGACAAAGTAGGCGTTTTTTTCGTCAGTTGCTTGCTTCTCCATATCATCAATGATGTTAAATGGCAGCATCATCACTTGCCCGATTGTTAAGCCGAATGCAGCGGCGACCGTCAGCACTTTGTTGAATTCGGCAAAACTGTTGGCTTTGCCAGACTCGTCAAAAAACTCAAATCGCTGAAAACCCTTGTTGTTCATGACTCCAAGCAGTGCAGCAAAGAAGTCATCTGCGGCTTTAGGATTTAACTCAGTGGCAAATTTGCCGCCAAAACCAATACCCGTCGTGGCCGCCATCGCGGTAATAAAGATAAAACGGCCATTATTGAACGTGCACTGGAATACACCATCATACCCAATCCCTGCCGAGACTTTAAAGCCAGAACTGACTTTAAATAGGTTTTGCTTTGCGGTTTTTTGATCTTTTGCCCAATCTAATTTACAGCTCAGAACCCCGCCAGCTTCTAGACCAGCAAACGCTTTTGCTTCCGCAGTAGCTCCAGCCGCAAGTGTACTAGGGCGGCTGCCTTGCTGGCCTAAGGCGGACACATTGTAATTGGTATAGTCACTTCTGCTTGGTACTGTTCCTTTGATGCCGAGAGGGCGGACTTCTTGTTCTCCTGAAGACTCTTCCATATTGCCGATGTGGAGCTGAGTAGACACTTTTAAGCTTGCCGCGAGCACACCATAGACCTTTCCTTCTATTTCAAGCACGGCGGAGCCGATGTTTTCAGTATGACGCTTTTCGTCGTCACGAACACGATAGGGGATGTCCAACTGCATGTCCCCACTCGCTGGCAGTCTGAGTGTTATCTTTTGCTCGGTACTTGCCAGCGAGAAATCGGTTTGAAACTCGGCTTTTAACGTACCTTTGTTGAATGTGTCCTGGTCAATCGCGGTACTAGCACTGTAGGTAAAACGAGCAAATTGTGCTCCCCCACTGGTTTCTGTCATTGCGGTAATGCCAAGTGTTTCGTTTTCGTACTCTTTACTACTCCAAGGAAAAATGACATCGCTGATATTCGCCCAGCTAATCGATTTTTCAAATTTTAAAGAGGAGAGAACTGCATCAGAAGAGCCACCCAGTGCTTGTTTAAATGCCTTAGATAGTTGCTCTTTTTGTCTATTAACAGAGGTCGCTAAATTTAAGTTAACAATTGAAGTGCACTTTTTGTTTTCCGCTATATCGGTAGATAGTACTGGGCTGTCTGACAGAATATATAAGAGCTTTTGGGGGGCAGAAGACAGAGCGCATTCAACAACGGTTCTTTGGTTCACACCGTTGTTGGCAAATATATGATTGTCTAAGTTTTTCGGCTTCCATTGGGCTTCATTGAGCACAACACTTCGATCCGATGTTTCTATGACAGGAATGTCACCGACGAAGGTTATGGATGTCCTTTGGTAGTCAAAGTTTGGGGAGTCTACTCGTCCGTTAGCCTCCGTACGCAAGGCCTTGCAACGTTCTTGCGCATTTTCAGCGAAAAGGAACAGTTGCTTAACGTATTGATTATAGCTGTCGTTGTTACCAAATCGCTCAGAAAAATCCCGGATTCGGATCGCAATCTCTTGTAGTAATACAAGGTTCAATACGTAGGCACTGTAATAACCAAGTTCGCTAGCAATAGGCGTGTCTTTGTTAAGCTTATTTAAGTCGCCGATTAATGCATCGATACTCGGGCTTTTATTCTCAAGCCCCTCACGAATAGATTCAACGCTTTGCCAGCCTTTAAAGAGTTCATCTTTGTTTAAGCACTGTTCTTTAAGATAGGTCCCTGTCTGATTCAAACGATGCACAGCTGCAAAAAATTTGCGGTAACTAATTCTGTTTTCGCTATTGGCATTGAAGAAAGCCATTGGCTCCCATTCAAATTGCTGGTTGTTTAGTTTTGTAATGACAGCATGGGCTTTATCTTCCCAGTAACAGTAAACGTCGTAAGCCTTTTTTAGCGAAGGTAGTTTGCTGGTGCTTTTAAGGTCTTTACTATCAAGAGAGTCGTCCAGACCAATGGATTTTTTCTCTTTATTGATGGTTTCCAGTGCGTCGTAGATGTTCAGCTCGATATTAGAGCTATAGAATCCGTGCTTATTTGAAAACTTGTACTGATGGCCTTGCTCGTCAATGGTTGTGCAGGCTGCTTGCTCCATTGCTTGTTGCTCAAACTTATTGATCGCTTCATCCAGGTCTTCGATGAGTTCTTGCTGTAACTTACGTAATTGTTTGACCTTGAGTGATTGGGCGCCATCAATCGCATCTTGCTTGAGCATAACTTCGCCAAATACCCCCTGTATAGGGACGAGGCTACCAATTGCTTCGTTTTCGATTTTCTCAACGGCTTTAGAGTAAGTCTGTTCGATACGATCAATTTTTACGCTAACGTTGACTAAGGCAATCTCGATATCATCATTCGGGAACGTTAGCTCATTATTGCTATACGCTTTCTTTAAAGCAGAGCGTTCAAGCAGTGCTTTACGGTAGGCTGCGACCTTATTGTCGCCAAGCTGACTGAGGAATACTTCATGGGTAATGCTGTTAAACTGATCCATGACGCCTAGCTTGGTGAGTTGGGCCAACACTGTTTTGTTGTCACCACTTAATGCTTGCTGGCAACGCTGGTGATCCTCGATGACATACTGTTTTGCCTCTTCGGTTAGGAGAAGCAACATTTGTTTTCTTGTATGTGGATGTTCTGGGACATACAGAGCATCGACATACTTAGGAGTCGAGCATTGAGCGAGCACCAACTGGTTGTTTGGAAAGGTTTGTTTTTCTGCCCGTTCACCTGATGTGTTGTCTATTTCTTCTGGGAGTATGAGTTTGTTGCCATCGAAGATAAGGTCGATATCTTTGATCTGTTCAGCATTTAGCTTTTGTAGTGTAGCCACATCGGTATTGTAGTGTTTGGCTAGCTGAGAGAGGGTTTCTCCTCGTCGTATCACGTGGGTTTTCATGCGAGTAGTTCCTTGACGAGTTTGTTAGAAAGAATCGTGTTTGAAGCTTGGCTGTTATGATTTTCTACATTATCTGTTGAGTAGATATTCGACAGTAAAGGGGATAGTTGGGCTGTTTGTGCGAGCCCCAAAATACCGTCGATCTCTTTTTGTTCGCCATGTTGAACAATCTTGGCAAACGTAGAGGGAGAGTAAAACCTGAGCAGGAATAATCGCCCATCTTCGCTGGCAACGGTGATGTTTCTTTGTAGCGAGGCTATCGCTAGCTCTGAGCTGATTTGCGGTGAGAAAGTGAATATGATGCCGCTAGTCGCCCAGTCGGAGTTTGTTTCCCACATATTCCAAATCGTGCTGTTAGGCTCTATACGAACGCAAATAGGGCTTAAATCTACCTGATGTTGCCAATCGGTACCCAAGTAGAGGGGATGCCACTCTTGTTCATTTTGAGCACATATTTTCTTTGCGTCTGGTACCCGAATGGAATCCAGAATGAGGTAACTATGATTTTTAGCTATCATGATTGATACACTCACAATTTGTTTTAGAGCAGCTGCCATCAGTGCGCTTTTGGCATAACTCAGTAAGAGATACATCCAGAGTCGCTAGAGCAGGGAGCAAACTCGTCATAGTCGATGTTATTGGAGCAACTAAAAGCTCCTCCGGCGCTTGCTGCAACTCCAATCCCATTGGTAGGGCTGCTTGCAGGCCACTATAGCCGCTACCGTTGCCTGGGCTACCGCCGGAGTTTAGGTTGACTTTCGCCCCAACCAAACTAACGCCTGATGCGTCCACTTTGACAAAGCTGCCGCCGGCTTTTAGGGTCAATTCAGCGCCGGCTTCGATAACGATTTTGAGGCCTGCTTTAAGGTGTGCCTCATCACCAATCTCTATCGCGTAACGATCGCCGACCTTTTGATGCAGGCTACCTTCAACAATCGAGGTGGCATCTTGTTTGACCAGAGTGCGACTCTCGCCGTCAACGGTTGAGTGGTGGTTATTCTTAATCTGGGTGAACTGGTCGTTATCAACCGTAGTGTGTTGGTCGTGTTTGACATGAGTGGTCATATCATTGAGCACTAAGGAGTCAAAATCCTTCTGCGCATGCAGGTAGATTTGTTCCTTGTCTGCCTGATCTTCGAAGCTGAGTTCGTTAAAGCCTTCTCCTTGGTGAGTTTCACTACGCAGGACAGTTTTGGTTTTATTCTCTGGTAGCGAGTAAGGTGGCGTGTTGGTCGCATGATAGGTTCGGCCAGTAATGATTGGCTGATCCGGGTCGCCATTTAAAAACGATACGATCACTTCGTGACCGATACGTGGAATGGCCATCATACCGTACTGGTTACCCGCCCAGCCTTGCGAGACACGTACCCAGCAAGAACGATGCTCTGGGCTGTTCTCATAACGATCCCAGTGGAAGTACACTTTCACGCGGCCATGTTCATCACAGAAGATCTCTTCACCCTCAGGGCCGACAACCGTTGCGATCATCGGGCCGTCAACGCTTGGCTTGGTTTCTGGTGTCGCTTGCCAGTTGATATGCCCCGGAATAGCTTGCCACTCATTTTTGTAGGTCGTCGCGCCGTGACCGCTCTCTTCTTCCAGCGCCTGAGGCTGCTCACCGTGATGACTGACGCGAACCAGCAACCAATCGCGATTAAAGGCGCGATTGAGGTGGTCACTGAGAGTAAATTTGTAGCCTGCACGAATTAAGAACTCGTTACTCTTACCATCCGCTAGCTGAGCGTCGCGGCGTAAATAACTTAAACGGGTGCGAGTGAACGCGGTGCCATTGAGGTCGTCCTTATAACGCCCCGGGGCATCAAAGTGTGAGTAGGTCGGCTGCTGGTAATCCAGCTCAGCGCCCTGATCCGATCGGCTAAACGAATAGGCAGGCTTTTTAAAGCTGTAGTCTTTGAGCTCGACATCGCTGACATGTGCTTCGGATTGGTAGCGAAAGTGGCTAATGTATGGGGTTTCATACACGCCGCCTGACAAGGCATTGTAAGGGACAGGTTCAGCCAACGAAGGTAGCAGAGCACTGGAATCGCTGAAGACCAGAGTATGTTTTCCCGCTTCGTGGGTAAAGCTGTAGACCATGCCTTCTTCTGCT
>NZ_AEVS01000072.1 GCF_000189255.1 Vibrio brasiliensis LMG 20546
AGGCGGAATCGAACCACCGACACGAGGATTTTCAATCCTCTGCTCTACCGACTGAGCTATCCGGGCGACGGAGCGCTATTAAACGGATTTTCGCTCTTGCCGTCAACTTGTTTTTAGAAAAAAATGCAAAAAAGTGGTTAAGTGCCGATTATTTAGCCGTTTTTAATGATTATGTTTTACCTGAGTTAAAATCCTTTTTGAATTTGGTAACTTTTTCTAAGTAACGGCGGGCTTCTGCGTTCGGGTGCTTTTTGGTCAATGCCCAATAAACCTGATTTGGCTGTAGCGAATTGAGATCGCGCATCGCCCGTTTACGGTCATTACGGTTGAAGGTGTTGAGTACACCGCCCGTACCACCGTTGTAGGCCGAAATCATGCTGTATTCGAGCGACGTTGGATGACTGACGTCTTTGAGGTAACGATTTTTCAGGATGTAGAAGTAGGCGGTACCTGTATCGATATTATTCTCTGGGTTAAATAGATACTCAGGAGTCGGCTGACCGGAGCGCTTCTTAACTAGCTTGAATACATCTTTGCCCGCTGTTTTCGGCACGACCTGCATCAGTCCATAAGCATTGGCCCAGCTCACAGCGTAAGGGTTAAAGCTGCTTTCGGTTTTTATAATCGCGTAGATGAGATCTTCAGGGATGTCATATTTACGCGATGCACGTTGCACGATATCAGCGTATTTATAACTACGGATTTCAAATTGTTCCTCGACCATCGGGATTTCGACGTAATAGGCTTTTTTGAAGTCGACATCTTTGACTTTGAGTTTGTTGGCAATCAGGTAATCGGCAAAGCGATTAGCGCGCCATGACCATTGAATCGGTTTGTTATCCTGATCGACAACCTGTCGATAGAGGAAAGGCTGGCCTTCTAAAGTGATCTCTTTTGATGAAAACAGATCGACGTTTGCTGGATCATCGGGTGTCAGCAAAGTGGTGATGATAGCGTTTTTCAGGTGTGCTTTAGGATCCGTTGGAGAGACTGTTTCAATGGTAATAAGACCTTTATCGAAATTGACTTCTGAACGGCTGAGATAGTTGTCTATGTACTTAACGTAGTTGCTTTTGCCTGCGAACTTAATCTCGCTTCGTCCCCAGCGTTTTTCGATATTACCTGAGAAGCTGTTGATTAATGCATCTAACGCATCGGTATCTTTTTCAAACTGACCGGGTAGCTGAGCTAAATTTCTGGCAAATCGGTTGGTTGGCTCATAATTGACATCATATAGGCTTTCAACAAATTCTCTACTGCAGCCAGTCAATGACATAGCAAGCAAAAAATACGCTAACTTCTTCATATATCTCCTAAAAAAATGACATCACTGCGGGCAATGATGTCATTTTCTCTATCTCGAATCAGGCTTGAATTACTCGCTTGGTGGAGTGTAGCCTTCAATATGGACTTCTTTACCTTCAAACAGGAAGTTAACCATTTCTGTTTCGATCAACTTACGATGTTCAGGATCCATCATATTGAGTTTTTTTTCATTGATCAGCATGGTCTGTTTGTGTTGCCACTCCGCCCACGCTTCTTTAGAGATATTATCAAAAATACGTTTTCCTAGCTCACCAGGATAAAGCTGAAAATCAAGACCATCAGCTTCTTTTTGTAGTCGAGCACAAAATACAGTGCGGCTCATAACGACTCCTTAAAATATGATTAACTTTGAAGCTCAAAAGGCAGGCTTTCCAGTAATTGTTTGACTGGAGCAGCTAAACCGATCTCTTCAGGTTGCGATAAGTTATACCAAAGACCTTTACTTCCTTCCATTACCACATTGGGTTGCTTTGATAGGTCTACCAAAATTGGCGTGATATCGAGGTGATAATGACTAAAGGTATGGCGAAATGCGATTAACTGAGTCTGCCTTTTAATTGTAGCCTCAGTGACGTTACGACTATCTAGTTGATGAGCGATTTGGCTATCACTGTTCTCAGGGAAACAGAACAGTCCTCCCCAAATCCCCGATTGAGGGCGTTGCTCTAGCCAGACGCGATTGTTGTGGTGCAGCATAACAAACCAAGCTTGTTTGACTGGTTTCTCTTTCTTAGGTTTCTTACCTGGGTAGTCGAGTGGGTTGCCCTGTTTTTTGGCAACACAGTAAGACTCGACTGGGCACAGAGTGCACTTAGGCTTGCTGCGAGTACAGACCATAGCACCCATATCCATCATAGCCTGGTTGTATTTGTCGACATCAACCGAAGGAGTGTGCTCTTGTGCATATTGCCACAGTTGATTCTCAACTTTTTTCTGTCCCGGCCAGCCTTCTACCGCAAAGCTGCGAGCTAAGGTTCGCTTAACATTGCCATCTAAAATAGCGTGTGGCTGTTTGTATACCGAAGAGAGAATTGCGGCAGCAGTAGAACGACCAATACCAGGTAGTGCGTTCATCTCTTCAATATTAAGAGGGAACTCGCCACCATACTGCTCGGTTACAACTTTAGCGGCTTTATGTAGGTTTCGCGCTCGGGCGTAGTAGCCAAGGCCTGTCCATAGGTGTAACACTTCATCTTGCTCTGCATTGGCAAGATCAATCACGGTTGGAAAGCGTTCCAGAAAGCGTTGGTAATAGGGAATCACAGTTGCAACTTGGGTTTGTTGCAACATGATTTCTGATAGCCAAACGCTATAGGCGCTTTTGTTTTGCTGCCAGGGTAGGCTCTTACGTCCATAGTTGTCATACCATTCAAGAATGGCGTTGGCGAAAGGGGTCACGACTTGCTCTGTCTATTTTGTTATCTAATCTGACAAAATTGCACCATAGTTTATGGGTAAAGTACAACCGATAAACTGTGTGGAATTAGCTAAAAAACTTGCACCAGTGGCAATTCTTTGGATAATCACAATCCCTTTGAGTCGAGACCAATTTTTAGACAGGCAAAATCATGAGTGAAGTGACCACTAACGAGTACAACGAAGACGGTAAACTGATACGCAAAGTTCGCAGCTTTGTTCGACGCGAAGGTCGTCTGACCAAGGGTCAGGAAAACGCGATGAATGAGTGTTGGCCAACTATGGGTATTGATTACCAAGAACAGCTTCTGGACTGGAAAGAAGTATTTGGTAACGACAACCCTGTAGTACTAGAAATTGGTTTTGGTATGGGTGCGTCACTTGTTGAAATGGCGAAAAACGCGCCTGAAAAGAACTTTATTGGTATCGAAGTACATAGCCCAGGTGTTGGTGCGTGTCTGTCTGATGCTCGTGAGGCTGGCATTACCAACCTACGTGTTATGTGTCACGACGCGGTAGAAGTGTTTGCTAACATGATCCCAGATAGCAGCCTGGCAACTCTACAACTGTTCTTCCCAGATCCATGGCATAAAAAGCGTCACCACAAGCGCCGTATCGTTCAGCTAGATTTCGCTGAGATGGTTCGTCAGAAGCTTATTGATGGTGAAGGTATTTTCCATATGGCAACGGACTGGGAAAATTACGCTGAGCATATGATTGAAGTGATGAATCAGGCACCTGGTTTTGAGAACATCGCTCAAGATGGTGATTACATCCCACGCCCGGATGAGCGCCCGCTAACAAAATTTGAAGCACGTGGTCACCGTTTAGGTCATGGCGTTTGGGATATTAAGTACAAGCGCGTAAAATAATCGCCCAACGTTATCGACTACATAGAGAGTCGCTAACGCTGACGTGAAGAGATTTAAAAAGCCAACATTGATGTGTTGGCTTTTTTGACCCTATAAGAAAATAATAATAACTAATTGATTTTAAAGGTTGCTGATGAAACCGACACAAGAAATCTTAACCGAAATCCTCGCTGAGGTTCGCCCTCTTATTGGTCAGGGTAAAGTCGCTGATTACATTCCTGCATTAGCTAAAGTACCTGCTACTAAACTGGGGATTGCGGTCTTTACCAATCAGGGAGAAGTGATTAAAGCAGGGGATGCTGATGAAGCATTCTCAATTCAATCTATTTCGAAAGCACTGAGTTTAACGCTGGCCATGTGCCTGTATAAACCAGAGGAAATCTGGGCAAGGGTGGGTAAAGAGCCTTCTGGTCAGGCATTCAACTCGCTGATTCAGCTTGAAATGGAGCAGGGCATTCCGCGTAATCCGTTTATCAATGCGGGTGCGATTGTTGTTGCGGATCTGCTTAATAGCCGCTTATCTGCCCCTCGTCAGCGTCTGCTTGAGTTTGTACGTCAGTTATCGGGCGATACGCATATCTGCTATGACAAGATTGTTGCCGCGTCTGAGATGATGCACAGCGACCGCAATGCAGCCATTGCATACCTGATGCGCTCATTTGGCAATTTTGAGAACGATGTTATTCCGGTACTCAACAATTACTTCCACGCCTGCGCGCTTAAGATGAGCTGTGTCGATCTGGCAAAAACATTCAGCTACTTAGCGAACAAGGGCGCGTCAGTTCAAACTGGCAAGCCAGTGATCACTCCAACCCAGACTAAGCAGTTGAACGCCTTGTTGGCTACCTGTGGTTTGTATGATGGTGCTGGTGAGTTTGCCTACCGGGTCGGTATGCCAGGTAAATCTGGTGTCGGTGGCGGTATTATGGCTGTTGTTCCGGGCGAGATGACGATTGCAGTCTGGTCTCCAGAGTTAGATCCGTCTGGTAACTCGTTAGCAGGTACCAAAGCTCTGGAACTATTAGCAGAGCGTATTGGGCGATCGATTTTTTAAAAAAAGCCGCATGAATGCGGCTTTTTTTCTTCTATTTCTCTAACGCAGCTTGGATTTCAGGATCAGTTACTATTTCGACTAACTGATCTCTGTAGGCTCGCAGAACATTATTTTGTGGCGACTCGTCCGCTTCCTCTTCTATGACGTCGCGATCCTGAAAGCGTTTCTCGACGATTTTTCCATCTTGAACCTCATAAACGCTCACTATTGAATCGGTATCAAAGTTGAAAGCGGTTACCCAGTTTAGGTTAATGCTGAAGTACCATTCTCTGATGTTGATTACGAGTAATTTATCAGCGTTATGGGACTTCAAGATCTCTAATGCTTTTTCATCAGAGTCGATGCTTTCGACTCCCGCTTCCGTAGCATTCCAGCCACTTTCTTTAAAGCCCGTTGTTAAACGATGTTCAATAAACTGAGCTAAATTTTTGTCTTTATCTCCATCTTCAGTTGCAAGTATTTGCTCAACATGCCAGTCAAAAGGAATGCCGAATGAACCATGTGCAGTGCCGACAAAATGGTTAGGTTTTTCTTCTTCAATTAGCCGAGCTCGATTGTCCAGAACTGAGATAACGATGTTATCTTGGTGTGAAATACTTGGATTTGGACTTTGTTCTTCCAAAGATATAGGGCTAACACAACCCGAGAGAACTATTACAGAAAATAAAGCCAAACAAAGTTTTATCGTTTTCATCGTTTTTCCTTAACGTTACTACTAAAACGTGCAGGATGTTATCAAATGATAATCATTCACAAAACCAATGTTTGGCGTCATGGGATAATTCACTCGTTATTATTTTTATAAGGTGATGCACTCGATATTTTTAAGCTAAATAACTAATATTTATATCGTTTTAATCCACCATAAACGCTTCTAGCAAGTCATTGAGGAATAGTTTTCCTTTCTTAGTGATTTGCCAGTGACTGTCACTCTCGTCGATGTAGCCCTTCTCAATAGCCCAATCAATCGTCTCTTGGATTGCTGTAAAGCCAAGACCTGTCGTGTCGAGAAAATCTTGCTTCGGGCACGCTTCAATTAGCCTGAATCGATTCATAAAAAATTCGAATGGACGGTCTGTATCATCAACTTCAGTTTCGTCGCTGAGATAAGGTTTAACCATGTTATCGAAGGCTGCCAGGTAGCCTCTTGGGTGCTTAACCTTTGTGGTTCTGACAATGCGCCCATCGGCAAAGCTTAATTTACCGTGTGAGCCACAGCCGATACCCAAGTAGTCGCCAAATCGCCAGTAGTTGAGGTTATGCTGGCACTGGTAACCCGGCTTGCTATAGCCAGATATCTCGTATTGTACGTAGCCTGCATCTGCTAACTTTTTATGCCCCTGTTCAAAGATATCCCACAAATCATCGTCATCTGGCAGAGTCGGTTGTTTGTAGTAAAACATGGTATTTGGCTCGATCGTTAGCTGATACCAAGAGAGATGCGGTGGATCCAGTTCGATCGCTTTGTCGAGATCGGCCAGTGCCTGCTCAACCGATTGATCCGGTAAGCCGTGCATTAGATCAAGGTTAAAACTGTTCAGACCGATTTGATGAGCAAGCTTGGCTGCGTTAACGGCTTCATCCTGACCGTGTATACGACCTAGTCTTTCGAGTTTCTGTTGCTCGAAGCTTTGCACGCCAACCGAGATTCGAGTCACGCCAGCTTTCTGGTAGCCTGCAAAACGTTCAGCTTCTATGGTGCCAGGGTTGGCCTCCATAGTGATTTCAATATCAGACTTAAACGGAATGCGAGCTTCAATACCTTGCAACAAAGTCGCAATGCCTTCGGCTGAGATTAGGCTCGGTGTGCCGCCGCCAATAAAAATTGAGTGCAGTGGACGAGGGCTATTATTTAACTGATAACGTTCAATGTCGGTCTCTAAGTCCTGCAGCAGCGCTGCAATGTACTCTTGCTCCGGAATGTCGGCCTTAAGAGCATGAGAGTTAAAGTCGCAATACGGACACTTTTGTACACACCATGGGATGTGTACATAAAGACTGAGAGCGGGGGGGATCAATGTGTTCATTGTCTAACGTTGATAGAGTGAGATTACAACGGTTGTTCAGACAGCGTAGCAAACAGCTGCTTAAGCGCTTTACCGCGATGAGAGAGTTGCTTCTTACGCGCTGGTTCTAATTGAGCTGAGGCGCAGTTATCTTCTGGAACAAAGAAAACAGGATCATAGCCAAAGCCGTTTTCACCTTGAGCCTCCGTCAGAATTCGGCCTTCCCATTTGCCATGACAGACAATAGGAGTTGGATCGTTGTCATGACGCATCAACACTAGTACACAGTGGAATCGCGCGCTACGTTGTTCTTCAGGAACGTCTTTCATCGCCTCAAGCAGTTTCTCAAGGTTCTGTTGGTCGCTTGCCCCTTCGCCAGCATAACGGGCAGAGTAAATCCCTGGAGCCCCTTTAAGTGCGTCGACCTCTAAGCCAGAATCATCAGCAATAGCGGCCAGGCCCGTCTCTTTTGCAGCATGGCGCGCTTTAATGATCGCATTTTCGATAAATGTGGTGCCAGTTTCTGCAACCTCGGAAACGTTGAACTCGCTTTGCGCTAATACTTCAAAGCCGAAATCAGACAGTAGGTCTGCCATTTCGCGAACCTTACCCTGGTTACCTGTCGCTAATACAATCTTGCTCATTGGAATCTGTCTCTTTGATTAACTGGAGTAGCGAACAATGCCGTTACTCTTCTACGTAAAATTTCTGGGTGAACTGTAATCTGCCTGTGCCCTTAATGCCAGCATTAACATCCAGATTGAAGGTGAGTTGCTCTTCTTCAGTGATTGGGAACTCAGCTAAATAGTAAATCGCATCGCCCTCCTTTACTTCACGGAAGCTTAGTTGACGAGTTTGACCTATCAAGTTCTTGCTCGTGCCTGAGATGTCGGCAGTAATCGCCGGCTTTCCTGCTTGGGAATTATCTAACACACTGATGTTCAGAATCGCAGAGTAGCCGTTACGTTTTAGTTTGTAGCTGCGTGCGACTTGTGCGGTTAAGAAGGTTGAGTTGAAGGCAGAGTAATGAACTTCAACGTCTTTGATGGTTTTGAATTGGCCTGCCCAACTTGGTAAGGCAAACATGCTAATAAGCGCGAGTGTGATCCATTTTTTCATGATGCTTCCTTTTAAACCCACTTCAGACTCTGAAGTGATAAATAAAAAGCCATCAGATGATGGCTTGTATCTCATTGGGAATTTGTGTCGGTGAGCTGATCCTGACCTGTTTGTGTCTGCCCAGTTCGCCTTTTTCGATTGTTATTAACCCTTTCGCCACTTTGAACTGCTTTGCTAGGTATTTGCTGAGGTGAGCGTTAGCTTTACCATCTACAGGAGGAGCGGTTATTGCAACCTTGAGCTCCTCACCGTGTTGACCAACAATCTTATCTCGACTGGCTTTCGGTTGAATGTAGAGCCGTAGAACAAGATCTTCACCATCAAACCAAGCTGCATGTGACATTATAGTTGATACCAGATAGGACCGATCAGATCGCCCATCAGGAAATTAGCGAATTGTAGAGCAATAAACAGTACTAACACACTTAAATCAAAGCCGCCCATTGCTGGAATTACGCGACGGATTGGCGCTAGCATTGGCTCGGTTAGTTGGTGGAATACGTATTCAATCGGGCTACGACCCTGGCTGACCCAACTCAGGATTGCACGGATTAGGAGTACCCAGAATAGTAGGCCGCCAGCCGCCTTTAGTAGAGACAAGAAACCCAAGAATAGGAAGTCAGCGCTAAACGAGAAAGAGCCATTTGATGCGATGAGTACCAGAGCAACAAACTTGAGTACACAAAGTAGATAAGCGAACAGTACAGTCGCTAAATCCAGGCTGCCAATCGATGGAATCATGCGACGAAGTGGGGCGATGACAGGTTGAGTAGCTTTTACAATGAATTGTGAAAACGGGTTGTAAAAGTCTGCACGGGCAGCTTGCAACCAGATACGTAAGATCACCACCATGATGTAGAGATCAAACAGGGTGGAAATCAGAAAACTCATTGAATTCATAGGTAACCCTTATTTTCTAGAGCGTTGTCGCTCTGGTAATTAAAACAGTTTTTCCATCTCTTCAGCGCGGGTAACCGCAGCTTGCATAGCTTTGGCTACTATATCTGAAAGTTGATGCTGATTGAATGTTCGTAGGGCTTCTGCGGTAGTGCCCCCTTTGGATGTCACGTTCTCACGCAGGGTTGATAACTCAGTATCAGGGTTGCCTACTACCATGCTGGCCGCACCGAGAGCGGATTGCTGAACCAGTAAGCGGGCAGTCTCTTTATCAAACCCTTGAGCGATGGCTTCTGCCTGCATCGCTTCCATAAACAAGAAGAAGTAAGCCGGTGCGCTACCAGCTGCGGCAATGACATTGTTAATACCAGACTCTTTTTCAACCCAGCAAACTTTGCCAACCGCTTGCATTAACTCTGCGGCGAATGTTTTGTCTTGTTCACTCACTTGCTCTGGAGCAAACAGGCCGCTCATGCCTAACCCTAACTGCGATGGCGTATTCGGCATCACTCTTACGATGTTAAGTTCACAGCCAAGCATCTCGTTTAATCGTGAGCAATGGATACCCGCTGCAATAGAAATGACTAACTTACCTGTAAAGTCGATGTTTTGTAGTGGTCGGCAGACCTCTTCCATCATTTGAGGTTTAACTGACAACACCACCACGTCAGCTTGCTGGGCTGCAGATAAATTGTCGCTGGTGGTCTGGATATCGTAGTCTTGCTCTAATGGTAAGCGGCGCGTCTCTGATGGTGCTGTAGCTGTGATAAGTTCCGCTGGGTAGCCATCCGCGACTAAGCCAGACACAATGGCTTTAACCATGTTGCCAGCGCCAATAAAGGCAATCTTCTTGTGTTCCATTAGTGTTTGTATCCTTTCAACAATTTATGCTTTGTTACTGTAATCACGCGCGCCAAAAATCGCGGTACCAATACGTACCATAGTGCTGCCAGCTTCAATGGCTGCATCCATGTCACCACTCATTCCCATTGATAGTGTATCTATGTTCTGTTCAGGGAACTGCTGCGCAAGTTTATCTTTTAGCTGTGCTAGTTGAGTAAATGCTGCCAACTGCGACTGGTAGTCTGAAACATTAGCAGGAATTGACATCAATCCTCTTAAAGTGAGGTTTGGTAGAGAAGAAATCAACTCCGCGATAGCAAAGATTTCTTCATTATCAATACCGGATTTAGAAGACTCACCACTGGTATTAACCTGAATCAGCACCTGAATAGGCTCTAGCCCTTGAGGGCGCTGGTCGTTGAGGCGTTGGGCAATTTTGGCTCGATCAACCGTGTGGACCCAGGCAAAGTTCTCTGCGACATGGCGTGATTTATTTGACTGGATAGGACCAATAAAGTGCCATTCAAGGTTTAGTTCAGGATGATGTTGCGCGAAATGGATAACTTTATTCGCTCCTTCCTGAACATAGTTTTCGCCGAATGCGGTTTGCCCTGCTTGTGCCGCTTCTAGAATTGCTTCGATAGGCTTAGTCTTACTTACTGCGAGAAGTTGCACTGAGCCCCGACCGCGTCCACACTTTTGTTGTGCGACCTCAATCTGTGAGGTGATCTGTTCAATATTTTGTTGAATACTAGTCATAGCAGATTTTACTTAAGGATTTTAAATGGATATCGCTGAATTACTGGATTTTAGTGTAAAGCATAATGCTTCAGATCTACATCTTTCTGCGGGAGTATCTCCAATGGTAAGGATAGATGGTGAAGTGCGAAAGCTTGGCGTGCCTGCTTTTAGCCATGCTGATGTACATCGTTTGGTCTTTGATATTATGAATGATGCCCAGCGCAGTGAGTTTGAAGAACGTCTTGAAGTGGACTTTTCTTTTGAACTGCCAGATGTGGGGCGTTTCCGTGTCAACGCGTTTAATCAGGCCCGTGGCTGTGCGGCGGTGTTTCGTACCATTCCAGTAGATATTCCAACATTAGAGCAGTTAGAAGCTCCGCAGATATTTGAAAATATTGCCAATATGGAGAAAGGCTTAGTGCTGGTCACAGGGCCTACGGGGTCAGGTAAATCAACCACACTCGCGGCAATGGTCGATTATATTAATCGTAATCACAATAAGCATATCCTGACCATTGAAGACCCCATTGAATTTGTTCACAACAATAATAAGTGTCTGATTAACCAGCGAGAAGTACATCGCGACACCCATAACTTTAATAATGCTTTGCGCAGCGCTCTCCGTGAAGATCCTGATGTGATTCTGGTGGGTGAGTTACGTGACAAAGAGACCATTAGTTTAGCCCTTACCGCCGCTGAAACCGGTCATTTGGTGTTTGGTACTCTGCACACAAGTTCTGCAGCCAAGACCATTGACCGTATTATTGATGTCTTCCCGGGTAGTGATAAGGAGATGGTGCGATCCATGCTGTCTGAGTCATTGCGGGCGGTGATTGCTCAGAAGCTGCTCAAGCGTATTGGAGGCGGGCGTACCGCTTGTCATGAAATCATGATGGCCACACCGGCTATTCGTAACCTTATTCGTGAAGATAAAGTGGCTCAGATGTTCTCTGTGATTCAGACGGGCGCAGCACATGGAATGCAGACCATGGAGCAAAACGCCAAGCAGCTGATTGCTCAGGGGCTGGTTGATGCGCAAGAAGTTGCGAAGAAGATTGAAGTTGAAAGCCCGATGTTTTAATTCGGTGGAATGAGAATATGGATATAGATGTTTTCCTCGAGCAGATGATAGATCAGAAGTCTTCTGATCTTTACATCACAGTTGGTGCTCCGATCCTTTACCGTGTTGATGGTGAGCTCAGATCTCATGGCGAAAAGCTCTCTCATGCTGTGGTGAATTCACTGCTTGAAGGGATGATGGATAGGGAACGTCAGCATGAGTTTCATTCCAGTAAAGAGGCTAACTTTGCCATTGTGCGCCACTTTGGCCGCTTTCGTGTCTCGGCTTTTTATCAGCGAGAGCTTCCAGGGGCGGTAATCCGTCGCATTGAAACCAAAATTCCAACCTTTGAAGAGCTTCAGCTACCGGATGTACTGCGTGATTTGGCGACGACTAAGCGCGGTTTAGTTCTTGTTGTCGGCGCGACTGGCTCTGGTAAGTCGACGACCATGGCAGCGATGATCGGTTATCGTAACGCCAACCAGTCAGGGCATATTTTAACGGTCGAGGATCCGATAGAATTTGTTCATGAGCATCAAGGGTGTATCGTCACCCAGCGTGAGGTCGGCTTAGATACCGAAAGCTATGAAGTCGCTTTGAAAAACTCATTACGTCAGGCTCCCGATATGATTCTGATTGGCGAGATTCGCTCCCGTGAGACGATGGAGTACGCGATGACGTTTGCCGAAACAGGTCACCTTTGTATGGCGACTCTGCACGCAAATAACGCCAATCAGGCGCTAGAACGTATCTTGCACCTTGTTCCCAAAGAGCAGAAAGAACAGTTCTTGTTTGATTTGTCGATGAATCTGAGAGGCATCATAGCCCAGCAGTTAGTGCGGGATAAAAATGGCCAGGGGCGTCATGGTGTGTTCGAGGTACTACTTAATAGTTCACGCGTTTCTGACCTTATTCGCCGAGGAGATTTACACGAGTTGAAAACGACCATGGCGAAGTCAAATCAGTCGGGTATGCAGACCTTTGATCAGGCACTTTATCAGCTGGTGGTCGATGACAAAATCAGCGAAGAGGATGCATTACATAGTGCTGACTCAGCCAATGATTTGAGAATTATGCTCAAAACTCAACGTGGTAGTACTTCAGGTGGTAGCTCGTTGAGCAATGTGAAGATTGATATGGATTAGGGGGGAGAAGAACGCTTCGCTTCGAGAGCGGGCTTCACCCTACGAGATATGAGAACGCTTCGCTCTGAGAACGGACTTCGTCCTGCGAGAATTTAGAACGGGCTGCGCCCTTCGAGAGGTACATGTTATAGATGCTGAGTAGGTATCTGATACAAAGTTATTTGTTAGGGACTTACGTCTATAATCCAGAAAAAAAGGTTGACGCTTTCACGTCAACCTTCCAAGATTTTCTCGCTTCTCGCTTCTCGCTTCTCGCTTCTCGCTTCTCGCTTCTCGCTTCTCGCTTCTCGCTTCTCGCTTCTCGCTTCTCGCTTCTCGCTTCTCGCTTCTCGCTTCTCGCTTCTCGCTTCTCGCTTCTCGCTACCCGTATTGCGCCTCAAACCAGCTTTCGAGAATCACTACCGCGGACTGGCAATCGACATTGCCTTTGCTTAGCGCTTTATAGCCGCCCATTTCGAACAGGTCAGCACGTGCTTCCATTGTCGATAGGCGTTCGTCGTGTAATTCGACAGCGAGGCCGAAGCGACCGTGCAGACGGTTAGCAAACTTTTTCGCTCGTGGTGTAATGGTTTCAAGATCTTTACCATACAGGTCGGTAGGTAAACCGACCACAAGCAGATCCGGTTGCCACTCTTTGATCTGTTTTTCGATGTCATCCCAATTTGGGATACCATCATTGGCTTTAAAGGCTTTTAGCGGTGAAGCCGTACCTGTGATTTCCTGTCCGATGGCACTACCAATACTCTTGGTGCCAAAGTCGAACGCCATAATTGTTCTAGACATGTTTTTCTTCGTAGTTGTTATGCGTGGCCAATATCACTAGAGAGCTGCGAGACGTCAATACCGAGCATCTGAACTGCTTTCTGCCAACGTTCATTAATAGGCGTATCGAACATGACATTCGGGTCAGCCTCTACCGTTAGCCAGGAGTTTTCAGAAAGTTCGATTTCCAATTGACCAGGTTCCCAGCCTGAGTAACCCAGAGCAACAAGATAATGATTAGGTTCAGCTTCTGTGCCTAGTACTCCAAGAATATCGCGTGAAGTGGTGACTGAAATTCTGTCGGTCATCTTGATGCTGGATTCATACTCATCTTTTGGCTGATGAAGAATGAACCCGCGGTCTTCTGAAACAGGACCGCCATTAAGGACTGGCTTTTCTAAGCTATCGGTTAATAGTTTTGGATGAATTGGCTCTACATCGACTTTCTCTAGCATTTTGCCAATGGTGATATCGATAGGAGCATTAATCATTAACCCCATCGCTCCCTCTTCGTTGTGTTCACAGACGTAAATCACGCTGCGTTGGAAGTAGGGGTCTTTCATACCCGGCATTGCCACTAAAAAATGGTTGGTTAAATTCATAAACACTCCCACTTAAATATGGGCAACCCACTAGGTTGCCCTAAGAGTTTAGGCGTTTAGTCGACGCTCAATGGCATCCATAAGCTTGCCAGTGATCGACACATCAAATGCCGCCTCAATTTCACGAATACAAGTTGGGCTGGTTACATTGATTTCTGTCAGCTTGTCACCGATGACATCTAAGCCAACAAAGATCAGCCCTTTTTCTTTAAGTGTAGGCGCTACAGCTTCAGCTATCTTTTTATCTGTCTCACTAAGTGGTCGAGCTTCACCCGTTCCGCCTGCAGCCAGGTTGCCGCGGGTTTCACCTTTTGCCGGGATACGAGCCAGACAGTAAGGCATAGGTTCGCCATCTACAACCAGGATTCGCTTGTCTCCGTTACTGATATCAGGGACGAAGGTCTGTGCCATCGCGTAGTTTTGGCCGTGGTTAGTTAAGGTTTCGATGATCACCGAGACGTTAGGATCGTTCTCTTTTACGCGGAAAATCGAAGCGCCGCCCATACCATCGAGAGGTTTCAGAATCACGTCACCGTGCTCTTCGCGGAAGGCTTTAATCTTGTCAGCTTTGCGCGTTACTATGGTGGTTGGAGTCAGTTCAGGGAACCACGCTGTGAACAGCTTTTCGTTACAATCACGCAGGCTTTGTGGCTTGTTGACGATCAGGGTGCCTTGCTCTTCTGCACGTTCTAAGATGTAGGTCGCGTAGATGTACTCAGTATCAAACGGAGGATCTTTACGCATTAATACCGCATCTAGTTCCGATAACTCGATAGTTTGCTCTGATTTGAACTCATACCAGCCATTTGGATCTTCTTTCAGCTCGACGACTTTGGTATCCGCGATCGCTACACCTTGGTCGAGGTGAAGATCGTTCATTTCCATATAGTGAATTTCGTAGCCGCGGCGCTGCGCTTCAAGCATCATGGCAAAGCTAGAGTCTTTTTTGATGTTAATGGACGAAATAGGGTCCATTACAATACCTAATTTGATCATTGTCTTTCTCCGTTTAACCAAGATCGCCGAAACGAACTTGCAAGGCTGTAATTGCAGTAAGAGCCGCTGTCTCAGTGCGCAACACACGTGGACCGAGTAGCGTCTCTTCGAATTTGTAGTTTTCAGTCATGCTGATTTCTTCAGCAGATAAACCACCCTCAGGGCCAATCAGCAGGCGTACTTTTTCTACTGGCGTCGGTAGGGTGTTAATTGAGTATTTTGCACGTGGATGCAGATTGAGTTTCAAACCGTCGTACTCTTCACCACACCATTCTTCTAGTTGCATGATTGGACGAATCTCTGGGACGGTATTACGGCCACACTGTTCGCAAGCACTAATGGCGATTTTTTGCCATTGGGCGAGCTTTTTCTCAAAGCGTTTGTGATCCAGTTTGACTCCACAGCGTTCAGAGATCAGTGGAGTAATCGTGTTTACGCCCAACTCAACGGATTTCTGGATGGTGAACTCCATCTTGTCGCCACGAGAGATAACTTGTCCCAGGTGAAGATCAAGCGGTGACTCGCTGCTGCGTTCAATGCGTTCAATTACGTTTACTTCAACCGACTTCTTCGATACTTCACTGATGGTTGCCGGAAACTCTGCACCGCTACCGTCAAACAACAAGACTTGCTGTTCCTCTTTCATACGCAGAACGCGACCTACGTGGCCTGCCGCTTCCTCGCTTAGCATTAAGCTTCCGAGCTGAGTGATGGTTTCTGGATGGTAAATTCGTGGGATTCGCATGTTGTTTCGACTTCCGGCAACAGATTTTGAGTTAACTTCTAACATGGATGCTTTACAGTGAAAAAACAAGGGGCAAGAGGAGTTTCCAGTTCAAGACTGGAAACTCAAGATAAGACTATAAGACTTGGCAAGCAGAGTAGACAAACGGGTTGTGGTTGCCCTGTACTTTAAAGATGCGTCGTTCTCTTTCACATTCCCATGGGTCGACAGGATATTGCTTATCCCATGCGTTCATGAGGTTGCGTTGTTGCTTAGAGAGTTTAAAACCATACTCTTGGCTCATGTAGAGATAAGTACGCGCAATCGCGCCTTTTGCACGATCTGGCGGCATTACTTTGCGCTGCTTAAAGTTGACCTGCATTTCGCATCGACCATAGCTAACGCCATCGATACCATTCCACTGGCTGAAGTTATAGTTAGAGCGGTCGCCGTTTACTTCACCAATTGCCGGAGTTAGGTTGTGCAGGTCAGCTTCCATAAGGCGGAATACTTTGTCGTTCTTAGAACAGTTTTTTCGTCCACCTGATTGCCAACACTGACGCTGGTGGCCAAATTGCCATGCAGGGACGACGTGTTCCCATTCTATACGCGAAGCACGTTTTAGTTGTTTACGGACTTGGTAGCCACATGACTCGAGATCTGGGATGCCCTTTCTGCCTTTCCACTCAATGTCGCAGCCACAGTAGAAGCTAGTTGTGTGGTCAGCGTAGATTTTAATGGCTTCTTTCTTTGCTTTACTGAATGAAGAGGGTGGTGCGGCGTGAGTAAGTGTACTCAAGGAAATCGTCACAAGGGCGAACAGAAGATGTTTATACATATTGTGCGTGTTAGGGCTTAGAAAAGTACTAGAGAATGTAGTTTAACACGCAAATGTGTCTCAAATAATTGAGAAATTACCAAGTTAAGATAGCTGATTACCTGTAAAAGCTAATGTCTGATGGCACTGTTGGCAGCGATAGGTAGCTTGCTGGCGCATTACCTTGTTATGGCGACGAATTGAAAGTGGATAGAAAGTGCAACCACAACGATATTCAAAGGTTTTGCCCTGAACTGAAGAGACCTCAAAGCTATGAGTTGTTTTGGCTGGAACCTTAAACACGGATTCCATTACCCCTTGCCACTCATTGCCGTGCGGTCTGACCCGACCATAGACTTGATAGGTGATTAAGTGGGCAACTTCGTGGGGAATCACTTCACTCAAGAAGGCGTGTTGATTTTCGCTGAATAATACTGGATTCAGCCGAATCTCATTAAGCTGTAGGTAGGCTTTACCTGCAGCCTTACCGCGCAGTTTGAAGTTTAGAGTCGGGATGGAAAAATTCCGGCTAAATGCCTTTTGTGCATCGACAATACATTCAGCAATCACTTTTTTTGCTCGGTACTGAAGTTCTATATCCAAGCTACACTCCAAAAAAATCGCCCCAATTAACTGGGGCGAATCATATACTGGATTACTCTTTAGTGCGAACTAAGGGTGATGTTTCTTCTTAATCGTTTCGTGGTAAGCGTGCCATGTACCATAACCCAGGATTGGCATGGTAAATAGCATTCCTATTCCGTAAGTCGCGAAGCCAACTAAGATACCGCCACAAATCAGCGCAGCCCAGACGATCATCGCACCTATATTGGATTTCACCGCGTTAAAGCTAGTGAACACCGCAGTCATCATATCCACTCGACGTTCCATCATCATTGGGATAGAAAACGCAGAGATACTAAACACGATACTAGCCAAGACGAAACCAACCAGTGAACCGATGACAAGAAACGGCATAAATTCAGTCAGTGGTGCGCCTTGAACAGACGGATACAGAGCATGTAGAAGGGCTGCAATCCGCATCCAGAAAATCATACATACAGCGAGCAATACCGCGAAGGCCCACTGTGAGGTTGAGTTGCGTCCAATTGCTTTCATTGAATGGAGCAGACTCGCATTATGGCCTCTTTCTCGTTCCCAGCTAGCGTCATACAGACCGAGTGCGAGGAATGGGCCTATTAACATGTATACGACCAGGCTTGGCATCACCACTAAGTGGGTACCCTGCCATTGAACAAGTAGAACAATACCTATAGCGGCAGCCATAAAGCATAAGCCATAAAAGGCACTGATAAGTGGCATTCGGACAAAGTCATGTAAGCCGAGAGCTAGCCAGTGGAATGGGGCAGATATACTCACCTGATTACAGGGAATTGTGCGAGCATATTCAGCGTCTGGGACTTCCTTTCGTTTATCTTTGAAGTCATGTGGATTCACCGTACGAGGCATATATCCTCCTTGATCGATTCTCTACGTTGACTAAATTCGTTGGCAAATTTAGCGTTTGATACTCGATGCCCGGCTTGGCGACGTCTGTGATATAAGCGGCGCATCAGTCTACATTAACGACAGGCGCAATGGTTAAATTGCATCGTTAACATATTTTTAACTATTGACCCCATGGCAAAAAAATACAACTTTGAAGCGCGATTTTTATCAGCAACAAAAAAGGCCTCTGGTTTCCCAGAGGCCTTTTAGATTTAGTTAAGTGCCTGTAGTTAAATTACTTTAGGCCAGCAAACTCACGTAGAAGTGCTGCTTTGTCTGTCGCTTCCCAAGGGAACTCTTCACGACCGAAGTGACCGTATGCTGCAGTCTTCTTGTAGATTGGCTGAAGTAGGTTAAGCATTTCTTGTAGGCCGTATGGGCGTAGGTCGAAGTGCTGACGAACTGCTTCAACAATGATTTCTTGAGATACTTTTTCAGTACCAAAAGTTTCAACCATGATAGACGTTGGATCTGCAACGCCGATAGCGTAAGACAGTTGGATTTCACAACGGTCAGCTAGGCCAGCAGCAACGATGTTCTTCGCTACGTAACGAGCTGCGTATGCTGCAGAGCGGTCTACTTTTGATGGATCTTTACCAGAGAATGCACCACCACCGTGACGCGCTGCACCGCCGTATGTATCTACGATGATCTTACGACCAGTCAGACCACAGTCACCCATTGGGCCACCGATTACGAAACGACCGGTTGGGTTGATAAAGAAGTTCGTTTCTTTGTTGATCCACTCAGAAGGTAGTACTGGTTTGATGATCTCTTCCATAACTGCTTCACGTAGGTCTGGAGTAGAGATTGAATCACAGTGCTGAGTTGATAGAACAACTGCGTCGATACCAACGATTTTGCCTTGGTCGTATTGGAAAGTTACCTGAGATTTAGCATCTGGGCGTAACCAAGGAAGCGTGCCGTTCTTACGTACTTCAGCTTGCTTTTGTACAAGACGGTGAGAGTACGTGATTGGAGCTGGCATTAGGATTTCTGTTTCGTTAGTTGCGTAACCAAACATGATGCCCTGGTCGCCTGCGCCTTGCTCTTTAGGATCGGCTTTATCAACACCTTGGTTGATGTCTGGAGACTGTTTACCAATTGTGTTTAGAACTGCACAAGAGTCAGCGTCAAAGCCCATGTCAGAGTGAACGTAACCAATTTCACGAACAGTTTGGCGAGTTAGCTCTTCGATATCTACCCATGCAGATGTCGTGATTTCACCACCAACCATTACCATGCCGGTTTTTACGTAAGTTTCACACGCAACACGTGCTTTAGGGTCTTGTTCTAGAATCGCATCAAGTACTGCATCAGAAATTTGGTCTGCAATTTTATCTGGATGGCCTTCTGATACTGACTCAGAAGTGAACAGGTGCTTAGCCATGTGAGCTCCACTTTAATCTTTAGATTGTGCCCCATTTTAGTGGAACACCAATAAATAATACTGTTAATTGTAGGTGTATCTACATCTAGACGTCTATTTTAGTTTTGATAGTTCGAATTACAAGCTCTTTTTTGCTCTAAGCTAAAACTAAACGTTTGCCCGATTTATAATAAGTTTGTACTTATCCTCTTTGAAGTTAGACCAAAAGATAGGATATTTGTGGAAAAATGCGCTGGAAAACGTTTGCACAGCTCAGAGTGCTTTGAGAGAATTATCGCCCACTTATATTTTATGATTCGCTTAATGCACTCAGGAGCTGACATGTCTTCTCGTCAACATCTCGCTAACGCAATCCGCGCTCTAAGCATGGATGGTGTACAACAAGCTAACTCGGGCCACCCAGGCGCACCTATGGGTATGGCTGATATCGCCGAAGTACTTTGGCGTTCGCACCTAAACCACAACCCTGCAAACCCAGAGTGGGCTGACCGCGACCGTTTCGTGTTATCAAACGGCCACGGCTCTATGCTGATTTACTCGCTGCTACACCTTTCTGGTTACGAGCTGTCTATCGACGATCTTAAAAATTTCCGTCAGCTACACTCAAAAACTCCGGGTCACCCAGAGTACGGTTATGCGCCGGGTGTTGAAACGACTACAGGTCCTCTAGGTCAGGGTATCACTAACGCTGTTGGTATGGCGCTAGCTGAGAAGACTCTTGCTGCACAGTTCAACAAAGAAGGCCACGACATCGTTGACCACTTCACTTATGCATTCATGGGTGATGGCTGTCTGATGGAAGGTATCTCTCACGAAGCATGTTCTCTGGCTGGTACGCTAGGTCTGGGCAAACTGATCGCATTCTGGGATGACAACGGTATCTCTATCGACGGTCACGTTGAAGGCTGGTTCTCTGACGATACACCTAAGCGTTTTGAAGCGTACGGCTGGCATGTCATTCCTGCAGTAGACGGTCACGATCCTGAAGCGATCAACGCGGCTATCATTGCAGCTAAAGCGGATCCACGCCCAACTCTGATTTGTACTAAAACAGTGATCGGTTTCGGTTCACCAAACAAATCTGGTTCACACGACTGTCACGGTGCACCACTTGGCGCTGAAGAAATTGCGGCTACTCGTAAGCAACTTGGCTGGGAACACGGTCCATTTGAAATCCCAGCTGACGTATATGCACAGTGGGATGCAAAAGCTGCAGGTGCTGAGAAAGAAGCGGCATGGAATGCTAAGTTTGATGCGTACGCAGCAGCTTACCCAGTTGAAGCGGCTGAGCTTAAGCGTCGCCTGAATGGCGAGCTTCCTGCTGAGTGGGAAGAGAAAGCAAACGCAATCATTGCTGACCTTCAGGCTAACCCAGCAAACATCGCATCACGTAAAGCATCTCAAAATGCTCTAGAAGCGTTTGGTGCAATGCTACCTGAATTTCTGGGTGGCTCTGCTGACCTGGCACCTTCTAACCTGACAATGTGGTCTGGCTCTAAGTCAGTATCTGCTGAAGATGCATCAGGTAACTACATCCACTACGGTGTTCGTGAGTTTGGTATGACAGCAATCATGAACGGTATTGCGCTACACGGTGGTTTCGTACCATACGGTGCAACCTTCCTGATGTTCATGGAATACGCTCGTAACGCAATGCGTATGGCTGCTCTGATGAAAGTTCAGAACATTCAGGTTTACACTCACGACTCAATCGGTCTAGGCGAAGATGGTCCAACTCACCAACCAGTTGAGCAAATGGCTTCTCTACGTCTGACGCCAAACATGAGCACATGGCGTCCATGTGACCAGGTTGAATCAGCAGTTGCTTGGAAACTGGCTATCGAACGTAAAGACGGTCCGACGTCGCTAATCTTTTCTCGTCAGAACCTTGCACAGCAAGAGCGTGATGCAGAGCAACTAGCGAACATCGCTAAAGGTGCTTACATCCTGAAAGACTGCGCAGGCAAACCTGAGCTTATCCTTATCGCAACAGGTTCTGAAGTTGAACTAGCGGTAGAAGCAGCAGCTCAGCTAACCGCTGAAGGTAAGCAAGTACGCGTTGTTTCAATGCCATCTACAGATGCATTCGACAAGCAAGATGCGGCTTACCGCGAAGCAGTACTACCATCTGACGTAACAACTCGTATCGCTATCGAAGCGGGTATTGCTGACTTCTGGTACAAGTACGTTGGTTTCGGTGGCAAGATCATCGGTATGACGACATTCGGTGAATCTGCACCAGCAGGCGAACTGTTCAAGATGTTCGGTTTCACTACTGAGAACGTTGTGAACACAGCGAAAGAACTACTCGCGTAATATTCTTCCGAGTATTGGCAAAATAAAAAACCGAGCTGAAAGCTCGGTTTTTTAATGCGTCCAGTTCGAGTCAATCAGCTAACTACTCAAACTCATCGCCTTTATTATCTTTCTCTTTATGACCACATACTTTACAAGTGACATATCTGTCCATGTCGTAGTAGTGACCACCATTAATAAAGGTATGAGCCATCAATTTGATTCTACCTACGAGAGAAGTGTCCGTGTCGTAGCTGCTGGGCTTTCTCACAAGCACTTCACTGTGGGGCGTTTGTTGGTCGCATTGCTTACAAAAGTGAGCGGCTGGGAATCCAGACATAGTCATTTCCTTTGGTTGATTAAACTAGGAAAGAAACAGCCAATCGGAGAACAACTTGCTCGAAGTTACTATGTATATTGCGACCATATTAATCAAGTTTAATATTATTAAACCTTCGACGCACGTCACTAACTTAATGCGCTTTTGATAGCTATCGGTTACTATTTGTGACACGAAAATCATGTAAGGCGATGGAATCATGCTAAGAGTTGCGATCAATGGATTTGGACGTATCGGTCGTAATGTACTGCGAGCAGTATATGAAAGTGGCAAAAGCCAACAGATTAAAGTAGTAGCGGTTAATGAGTTGGCGCAGCCTGATGCTATGGCGCATCTACTTCAGTACGACACTAGCCACGGTCGTTTTGGCAAGAAGGTGACCAACGATCAGGAACATATTTATATTCACCACGACAGCGGTGAATTTGATTCTATACGTATCCTTCATCTGAGCGAGATTGAACTCCTGCCTTGGCGTGATTTGGAAGTCGATCTGGTTCTTGATTGCACTGGCGTGTTTGGCTCTCAAGCTGATGGCCAGGAACACATGAAAGCGGGTGCTAAAAAAGTACTCTTTTCTCATCCTGGCGCGAGCGATCTCGACAACACCATTATTTATGGTGTTAACCACGATACACTAAAAGCTGAGCACAAAGTTGTCTCCAACGGTTCTTGTACCACCAACTGTATCGTACCCATCATTAAAGCACTGGATGATGCGTTTGAGATTGAGTCGGGCACCATCACCACTATCCATTCATCAATGAATGATCAGCAGGTCATTGATGCTTACCATTCCGATCTACGTCGTACTCGCGCAGCGAGTCAATCGATCATTCCTGTAGACACTAAGTTGCATAAGGGTATTGAAAGAATCTTCCCGAAATTTTCTAACAAATTTGAGGCGATTTCAGTACGAGTACCGACTGTTAACGTTACTGCAATGGATTTAAGTGTCACAATTAATACAAATGTGAAAGTTAATGACGTAAATCAAACCATTGTTAACGCATCTCAGTGTACATTACAGGGCATTGTTGACTATACTGAAGCGCCGCTCGTTTCTATCGACTTTAATCATGATCCCCATAGCGCGATTGTCGATGGTACACAGACTCGAGTTAGTAACGGCCATCTAGTTAAGATGCTTGTATGGTGTGACAACGAATGGGGCTTTGCGAATCGTATGCTGGATACTGCGCTCGCAATGCAAACTGCTCCCCGTCATATTTGACGCTGCAGCGTTGTTGACTGCTTAAATACACCCTAATCACATAGTAGATCTATGCTCATAGGGCTGAATTTACTTGTCGCCTAGCTGCAACGCCAACTATCTAGGGGATAAATGTAGTTTGCGGCATGGAGAAATATTTATTTTTACCCTTGAAATAAATATGAAGTATCTCCATATCAAAACCAGTTTGAAGAATTATTGAGCTTGGCAGGGTTGCCGGGTGACTGAAAAACTTTACTTATTTAATATTTGAGAGGACACATCATGTCTGTAATCAAGATGACTGACCTGGATCTAGCAGGTAAACGTGTATTTATCCGTGCGGACCTAAACGTACCAGTAAAAGAAGGCAAAGTGACTTCTGATGCACGTATCTTAGCATCTCTACCAACTATCAAGCACTGTCTAGAAGCAGGCGCTAAAGTTATGGTTACTTCTCACCTAGGTCGTCCAACTGAAGGTGAATACGCAGAAGAGTTCTCTCTACAACCTGTAGTTAACTACCTAAACGACGCACTAGATTGCGAAGTTAAGCTAGCAAAAGATTACCTAGAAGGCCTAGAGCTGAACACTGGTGAGCTTGTTGTTCTTGAAAACGTTCGCTTCAACAAAGGCGAGAAGAAGAACGAAGAAGAGCTATCTAAGAAGTATGCTGCACTATGTGACATCTTCGTTATGGATGCATTCGGTACAGCTCACCGTGCACAAGCGTCAACTCACGGTGTTGGCATGAACGCTCCTGTAGCATGTGCTGGTCCTCTTCTAGCCGCTGAACTAGAAGCACTAGGTAAAGCAATGGACAACCCAGAGCGTCCACTAGTTGCTATCGTTGGTGGTTCTAAAGTTTCTACTAAACTAACAGTTCTAGAGTCTCTATCTAAAGTTGCTGACCAACTAGTTGTTGGTGGTGGTATCGCGAACACATTCATTGCTGCAGCAGGCCACAACGTAGGTAAGTCTCTATACGAAGCTGATCTGGTTGAAACAGCTCAAAAACTAATGAAAGAGTGTTCAATCCCAGTGGCGACTGACGTTGCATGTGCGAAAGCATTCGACGAGAACGCTGAAGCTGAAATCAAGCACGTATCTGAAGTTGCTGATGACGACATGATTTTCGACCTGGGTCCTGATTCAACTGCAGCTCTAGCTGAAATTATCGCTAACGCGAAAACTATCCTTTGGAACGGTCCTGTAGGTGTATTCGAATTCAAGAACTTCGAAGCAGGTACTAAAGGTATCTCTGAAGCAATCGCTCAGTCTGCAGGTTTCTCTGTAGCAGGTGGTGGTGACACGCTAGCAGCTATCGACAAGTTCGGTATCAAAGCTGACGTTTCTTACATCTCTACTGGTGGCGGTGCTTTCCTTGAGTTTGTAGAAGGTAAAGTACTTCCTGCTGTAGCAATGCTTGAAGAGCGCGCTAAGTAATTAAATGAAAGCGGGGGAAGTGATTCTCCCGCTTTCTTGTTTGCTGCACATCACACTTTTTTTGCTAGAATAGCGCACGTTGTGAGCAAACGTTTGCAAGAATTTAAACTTAACAAGTTTTATTTTTAAAACGACAGATAAATAGGATTAAATCCATGTCTAAGATCTTCGATTTCGTAAAACCAGGTGTAATCTCTGGCGATGACGTACAGAAAGTTTTTGAAGTTGCTAAAGAAAACAACTTCGCTCTACCAGCAGTAAACGTTGTTGGTACTGACTCTGTAAACGCAGTACTAGAAGCAGCAGCGAAAGTTAAATCTCCAGTTGTTGTTCAGTTCTCTAACGGCGGTGCAGCTTTCTTCGCTGGTAAAGGCGTTAAACTTGAAGGTCAAGGTGCTCAAATCCTTGGTGCTGTAGCTGGTGCTAAATACGTTCACGCTGTAGCTGAAGCTTACGGTGTGCCAGTTATCCTACACACTGACCACGCTGCTAAGAAACTTCTTCCATGGATCGACGGTCTACTAGACGCTGGTGAAGAGTTCTTCGCTCAAACTGGTAAGCCTCTATTCTCTTCTCACATGCTAGACCTTTCTGAAGAGTCTCTAGAAGAGAACATCGAAACATGTGCTAAGTACCTAGAGCGCATGGCTAAAATGAACATGACAATCGAGATCGAACTTGGTTGTACTGGTGGTGAAGAAGATGGCGTTGATAACTCTGATATGGACGCATCTGAGCTTTACACTTCTCCAGAAGACGTTGCATACGCATACGAGAAACTAAGCGCAGTTAGCCCACGTTTCACTATCGCTGCATCTTTCGGTAACGTACACGGCGTATACAAGCCAGGTAACGTTGTTCTAACTCCAACTATCCTACGTGACTCTCAAGCATACTGTGCAGAGAAGTTCGGTATTGCACCAAACGCTCTAAACTTCGTATTCCACGGTGGTTCAGGTTCTACTGAAGCTGAAATCCAAGAGTCTATTGGCTACGGTGTTATCAAAATGAACATCGATACTGATACTCAGTGGGCAACTTGGGATGGTATCCGTAAGTACGAAGCTGAAAACCGTGATTACCTACAAGGTCAAATCGGTAACCCAACTGGCGAAGATGCACCAAACAAGAAGTACTACGATCCACGCGTATGGCTACGTGCTGGTCAAGCTTCAATGGTAGCGCGTCTAGAGAAAGCATTCGCTGACCTAAACGCAGTAGACGTACTATAATTCGTCTTACAAGCATTGATAAAAAGCCGCTCATTGAGCGGCTTTTTTTGTTTTGGAGCTCGTAAAGATCCTAAGCGGTCCAGTCTCAATAAAAAGTCTGGCGAAAATAGAACTCTTTGCGTAATCTTGTAGAGGCTTATCGGACTTTTCTGATAAGCCTTTGTTTTCGCTCTCTTTGCAAAAACTTGACTTTATACATAGTCAAAAGTGATATCGTGCCGAAAAATTGGCATTGCTTCAGCAAATATATATAGATGTCATTGTTGATTAATAATCTAAAGCAGTTTGATTCATAGAATCATAATATTTTTTGAGGATACAAATATGGCAGGTGAATCAGCGGGGATCGATACTCCCCTAGTTGATGGTTTAAGCCAAGCGGAAAAATGGCTAACAAATAATTCTGATTTACTGGTTCAGTACGGTGTGAATATCATCTCTGCGGTTCTGATCCTGTTTATCGGTAACATTATCGTTAAAGCAGTAGCGAACAGTGTTTCTAAAGTTTTAGAAAAGAAAAACATGGATAAGGCAGTTGTTGAGTTTGTTCACGGCCTGGTTCGTTACCTACTATTCGTTATTGTACTGATTGCTGCATTGGGTCGTGTTGGTGTTCAAACAGCATCTGTTGTTGCTGTTATCGGTGCTGCCGGTCTTGCTGTTGGTCTTGCTCTGCAAGGCTCACTATCTAACTTTGCGGCAGGTGTTCTGATTGTTGCCTTTCGTCCATTTAAGTCTGGTGACTATGTGGAAATTGGTGGCGTTGCAGGTAGCGTAGAAGCGATTCAGATTTTCCAAACAGTACTGAAAACTCCTGACAACAAGATGGTTGTAGTACCAAACTCAGGTGTTATCGGCAGTCCTATCACGAACTACTCTCGCCATGAAACGCGCCGTGTAGATCTTGTTATCGGTGTTTCTTACAGTGCTGACCTTAAGCAGACTAAACAAGTGATTCGTGATGTACTAGAGAAAGACACACGTATTCTTAAAGATCCTGATATCCAGATCGGTGTTTTGGCACTTGCTGATTCTTCAGTGAACTTTGTGGTTCGTCCATGGTGTAAAACTGCGGATTACTGGGACGTGTACTTCGATTCAACCCAGGCAATCAAAGAAGCGTTGGATGAAGCGGGTATTGAAATTCCATTCCCACAAATGGATGTTCACTTGAACAAAGTAGACGCTTAATCGAGTCATCAAATCAACAGAAAGCGAGGCAGTAGCCTCGCTTTTTTTATGCCTGGTTTGATGTGGTGAGTTCGAAGATAGGGTTGTTTAGTTCTGTGAGTATTTTATGCAGTGATGAGCTAGAGAAGCCAATTGTAAACTCAGGGTCTGCGGGGGTGTATAGAATCTCTTCTGTTTGATATAAGCCTGTGTCTACGATAATCGGGATCTCTTCGGGGATACCAAATGGACACACCGCACCTGGCACACAACCTAACTGTTGAGTCATCTCTTGGTCACTGCATATTGATGGACGTTTACCAAGTAGTGACTTGATTGCTTTAGTATCAAGCCTTTGATCTTTGTGGGTAAGATACAGAGCAAAACCGCTTCCTTTCAGTTTCAGAAACAGGCTTTTACTGTGCGTCCCTGTCCAACCCAGTCTTTCAGCCACAATGAGGTCGGTGGCAAAGTCTAGGATAGGTTCATGTTGCCATTGGCGATACTCAATCTCTAAGCCTTTAAGTAGCGAGATGTTGAACTGATAGATCTGATCCAGCTTGTTCATGGTGGCTTCCTAATTCCTTAAATAGTTAAATGCTTGAAAAGCATCACTGCAATAGTAAACATCATTAGCGCTACCCCGATATCAATTGCTTTTCTGACTTTGGGTTGCGACAAGGTTGGAGCGAGCTTTGCTGCGCCTAACGAAAGCGAGTAGAACCAGACAAAGGAAGCCAAAATCGTTCCGGCAGCAAATGCCAGCCTGTCATGGCCTTCGAACTGTCCGCCGATCGAACCTAAAATAACCACAGTATCTAAATAGAGATGCGGATTAAGTACCGTAACGGCTAGGGCGCCGACTATGACTGCTTTTCTACCTCTCGATCTGATACGGCCAGGATTAACACTCTCGTCAGCACCCCCAGAAAATGCACTTCTAAGAGAAATAATGCCATAGACGGTTAAGAATATAATGCCGCCAATGGTAACCATTGTGAGTAAGGTTGTATTGCTGGCAAGTAGTGCTCCGCCGCCGAAGATTCCCAGTGAAATAAACAGTGCATCGAGCAAGCTACATATGGTTGCTGTCGTGAGGTGGTGATGGCGTTTGATGCCCTGATTAAGCACGTAAGCATTTTGAGCGCCAATAGGAATTATCATACTCGCACCTAAACCAAACCCTTGTAAAACTAGCCAGAAATTCACTGTTAAGACTCCTTTGTTGATTGGCCATATCTTGAGAGAACAACATAAGAGAGATAGGTTTATTAGTGAAATTAATGATTTTAATGAATGATAAGTTTTGCTAATTTTTATAGGTTTAGATACCTAAATATAAGGATTCTCATGCGTGGCTTAGATTATAAATGGATTGAAGCTCTTGAAGCTGTGGTCAACCAAGGAAGTTTCGAACGCGCCGCGCAACAGCTATGTATTTCTCAATCGGCTGTTTCACAAAGGGTTAAGCAACTGGAAAAGTTTCTCGCCAAGTCGGTGCTGATTCGAGAGCAACCACCGAGGCTGACGACGGCGGGTAAAAAACTGATGGGTCTTTATCACAGAGTACAGTTGCTTGAGAGTGAGGTGCTTCCAGAACTGACTAACCAAGAGAGTTTACGTCCTGTTCAGATCTTTATTGCCACTAACGCGGACAGCTTAGCAACTTGGTTGTTACCAGCCCTCACTCCGATCATGACGACACGCCATGTCGAGTTTGACTTAGCCGTTCATGGTGAAGATCGAACCCTGGACAAACTAAAGAAAGGCGAGGTGACAGGCGCGATTAGCTGGGAGTCTGAACCTATATCTGGCTGCTATGCCGAGTATTTAGGGCGTATGGACTATGTCTGCGTAGCTAACCCGGAGTTTGCTCAGCGCTACTTCGCCAATGGGGTGACGCGGGAGGCGTTAAAACGCGCACCTGCGGTTGCGTTTGACCAATATGATGAAATGCATCAGATGTTTTTGAAGCAGCACTTCAACCTCTCTCCGGAGGTGATTACTCATCATCGAGTCGCCAGTTCAGAAGCGTTTGTCAAATTGGCACTGCTTGGTTCTGCCTACTGTTTGATACCGCGCTTACAGATCAGTCAAGAGCTGGAGCAGGGGACTCTGGTTGATCTCATGCCGGGTTTCTTACTCAGCTTTAAGATTTATTGGCACCATTGGCAGTTAGAGACCGGATTATTGAAAGAGATCACTCAGGCGATCGTGGAGTACAGTCGCCAAGAACTGCCAAAATAGTGCTGGGTTAATTCTTTGTCAGAACAGCGTACAACGCTTGGTCAAAATGCGTTCGTTACCTATGATGTATGCAGTTAAGTCCACATGGTAATTAAGTATGAAAGCTGTTTCTTCTGTTATTGCATCACTGTCCCTAGCCATGCTGAGCTTCGGTGCAGTGGCTAACTCTCCTGACTTTCCTCACCTCTCTACCACTGGTTACGGTGAAGTGATTGCAACGCCTGATATGGCTCAGTTTTCTGTCAAAGTGGTCGAGTCCACAATGACAGCGGAGCAGGCTAAACAGTCAGTAGACAAAGTCGTGTCAGATTTTCTGGGCGCATTAGCTAAGGAAGGAGTGGAGAGCCAAAATATCACCAGTTCCAACCTCTACATTACGCCTCAATACCACTACCCTAAAAAAGGTAAACCAGAACTGGTTGGCTACCGTGCGTCGCGCAGCATTACCGTTACCGTTGATCAACTGGCGGATCTTAATCGATATCTGGATCTTGCTTTGAACTCAGGTATTAATCAGGTCGATAATATTCAGCTTCAGGTAAAGGATCAGGAGCAGTACCAGCAGAAAGCGCGCTTAGCAGCGATCAAAGATGCCAATAGCAAAGCGGAATCTCTGGCAGAAGGTTTTGGTAAGGATCTGAATGGTGTCTGGCAAATTAACTATAACATGTCTGGACAACAACCAATCCTGATGAGATCGATGGCGATGGATGCCAAAGTAGAATCGAACAGTTATCAAGACTCACGAATCGTGATTCGCGATCGCGTTGATGTTATCTACAAGCTGGATTAATAACTCACAACGCTGGATTTAGATTAGTGTGTTTTGAATATTAAAAAAGAGGGCCGAGGCCCTCTTTTTTTGTCTGTAGCGTTTCTATTATAGAACGTGTACAGAAGCAGTGTTAGTTGTGCCTGAAGCTACTAGAGCACCAGAAACCATCACAACGATATCACCTTTGTTACCTAGACCTGATTCTAGAGCAAGTTCTTTACCAGCTACGTAGAATGCGTCAGTGCTGTCGATAGAATCAACAACTACTGGAGTAACACCTTTAGTAAGAACTAGCTGAGCAGCAGTCTTAGTGTTAGTTGTCAGTGCTAGGATGTTTGCAGTTGGGAAGTACTTACGTACTGAGCGAGCTGATTTACCGCCCTCAGTTGCAACAACGATAAGTGGAGCTGCTAGTTTTTCAGCTGTGTCTACTGCGCCTTTACATACTGCTTCAGTGATGCGTAGACGTGGGCTGTCTAGACGAGAACCTAGCTCAGCTTTTAGAGCTGAATCAGTACGGTTCGCGATTTGAGCCATGATAGTTACAGCTTCAACTGGGTACTTACCTTTAGCAGTTTCACCAGAAAGCATTACAGCGTCAGTACCGTCCATCACTGCGTTAGCAACGTCACCAGCTTCTGCACGAGTAGGACGTGGGTTGTTGATCATAGAATCAAGCATTTGAGTTGCAGTGATAACCATCTTACGTGCACGGTTACACTTCTCAATCATCATCTTCTGAGCGAAGATTACTTCTTCAGCTGGGATTTCAACACCTAGGTCACCACGAGCAACCATGATGCCGTCAGAAAGCTCTAGGATCTCGTCGAAGTTATCAACACCTTCTTGGTTTTCGATCTTAGAGATGATGTGGATGTTCTCGCCGCCGTTTGCAGCAAGTACTTCACGGATTTCTTGAACGTCAGAAGCTTTACGGATGAAAGAAGCAGCAACGAAGTCAACGCCTTGCTCACAACCGAATTTAAGGTCGTTTTTATCTTTTTCAGACAGAGCTGGTAGGTTTACAGATACGCCTGGAAGGTTAACACCTTTGTTTTCGCCTAGAGCACCGTTGTTAAGAACTTTACACTTAACTTCAGTTTCAGAAGTCGCAAGTACTTCCATTTCGATTAGACCGTCGTCTACTAGGATAGTGTTGCCAACGTTTAGGTCAGCTGCAAAGCCTGCGTAAGTTACTGCTACTTTGTCTTTGTTACCAACAACTGAAGTGTCAGTTGTGAAAGTGAACTCTTGACCAGCTACTAGATCAACGTCGTCGCCGTTTTCTAGTTTGATAGTACGGATTTCTGGACCTTTAGTGTCTAGAAGGATTGCAAGCTGCTTGCCAGACTCTGCCATTACTTTGCGGAAGTTCGCGATACGAGTGCCGTGCTCTTCGTAGTCACCGTGAGAGAAGTTAAGACGCATAACGTTCATGCCTGCGTTTACTAGTTCAGTTAGCTTCTCTACAGATTCAGTTTTAGGGCCAATCGTACATACGATTTTGGTCTTTTTCATGGAAGATACTCTCCGGTCAATATATTTACAATTTGAAAGTCGGTTATTGGTCTGAAGCAACTACAAGTGTTGAGGCATTTTGTGCCTGCCAACTTATCAACACGGTAGCTTTATGCTGTGGCTCCAGAACTGAAAGTCTTTCACCAAGTTTAGTCATTTTATGACCAACTGGTTGGGAATTTAGGCCGTATTTCTGTGACAAAACTAGGATATCTTGGCTAGGTTGCAAAAAAATAACGGTCATTTCTGTAATTTTTTTTCTTTTCGGGTGCGAATTCTACCACCGAATCATTTCAATATCACTGGTTAAGAATTGTCTTAGGACAAGGTTTTTGCGCTATTTATTAATTTTTTGGATCGAAATAAATGGACATAAAACTTTCGACTTGACTATAATTGCTTTCACTTCGAAACTTTAAAGTAAATATTAAATGTCGAAACGAAACACTCAGCTAAGAAGACATGCAATTTCTAATCTGGTTAATGAAAAAGGTGAGGTCAGTGTCGAGGCCTTATCTATTCAATTTGAAACTTCGGAAGTAACGATCAGAAAGGATCTCGCTTCTTTAGAAAAAAATGGCCAGCTACTTCGCCGTTATGGTGGTGCGATTGCATTGCCGAAAGAAGTGGTTAGTGATGAATTAAGCGAAAATGTTTCGATTCGAAAGAATGAACTGGCTCAAGCGGCTGCTAAGCTGATTCGAGAGCACAACCGTATTGTTATTGATAGTGGAAGCACAACTGGTGCTTTAATCAGGCAGCTTGACGGTATGCGTGGGCTTATCGTTATGACAAATTCTCTTAACGTAGCGAATGCACTCAATGAGCTGGAAAGTGAGCCTACTTTGCTAATGACAGGTGGTACCTGGGATGCACATTCTGAGTCGTTTCAGGGTCAGGTTGCAGAATCTGTTCTACGATCATATGACTTCGACCAGCTGTTTATTGGAGCCGATGGTGTTGACTTAGATCGTGGCACGACGACTTTCAATGAACTTGTTGGACTGAGCAAGGTGATGGCCGAAGTATCACGTGAAGTGATCGTGATGGTGGAGTCTGAGAAGATTGGCCGCAAAATCCCCAACCTGGAGCTGGCATGGGATGCTATCGATATATTGATTACAAACAAAGACTTAAACCCTGAGTTCAAACAAAAAATAGAAGCTCATGGTGTCAAAGTTGTTTGCGCTTAACTTAATACCGAATTTATAAAACTTAACTCTCCGAATCAGGCCTTTGCTTGCTGCCGATCGGAACAAATATAAGGGAGTTGAACTATGTGTGGAATCGTCGGTGCAGTGGCACAGCGAGATGTAGCAGAAATTTTAGTAGAAGGTCTACGTCGTCTGGAATACCGAGGTTATGACTCGGCTGGTGTCGCGGTCGTTGATAGCGAGTCAAACCTGACACGTCTGCGCCGTTTAGGCAAAGTACAAGAGCTTGCTGACGCGGTAGACTCGGCAGAGGTGACCGGTGGTACTGGTATCGCTCATACACGTTGGGCGACGCATGGTGAGCCTTCTGAAGCAAATGCACACCCACACATGTCTGGCGATATTGCTGTTGTGCACAACGGCATTATTGAGAACCATGAAGAACTCCGTGAACTTCTTAAATCACGCGGTTACGTATTCCAGTCTCAAACGGATACAGAAGTCATTGCTCACCTGGTTGAGTGGGAACTACGTACATCTGAATCTTTAATCGAAGCGTTCCAGAAAACGGCCAAGCAACTTGAAGGTGCTTACGGCACAGTAGCGCTAGATCGTAAAGATCCTTCTCGCATTGTCGTTGCGCGTTCTGGTAGCCCGATTGTTATTGGTTTCGGAGTTGGCGAAAACTTCCTGGCATCAGACCAACTTGCACTACTTAATGTGACTCGTCGTTTTATGTACCTGGAAGAGGGCGACGTTGCAGAAATCACTCGTCGTGAAGTGACTGTATTTGATCAGAGTGGTGAATGCGTAGAGCGCGAAATCATTGAATCTAACGCTGAGCATGATGCTGGTGATAAAGGCCAATACCGCCACTTCATGCAAAAAGAGATCTACGAACAGCCAACAGCATTGATCAATACCATGGAAGGCCGTATCACAGCGGATTCCGTTGTAACTGAAGCGATTGGTGTCAATGCGGCAGAAATCTTAAGCAAAGTTGAACACGTTCAGATCGTAGCTTGTGGTACCTCTTATAACGCAGGTATGACGGCACGTTACTGGTTTGAAGATATTGCTGGTGTTAGCTGTGACGTTGAGATTGCCTCTGAGTTCCGTTACCGCAAGTTTGTTACTCGTCCAAACAGCCTGCTTATTACTTTGTCTCAGTCAGGTGAAACGGCGGATACACTAGCGGCGCTTCGCCTAGCCAAAGAGAAGGGCTACATGGCAGCGATGACTATCTGTAATGTTGCTGGCTCTTCTTTGGTTCGTGAATCTGACTTTGCATTCATGACTCGCGCGGGTGTGGAAATTGGTGTTGCCTCAACTAAAGCCTTTACCACTCAGCTTTCGGCGTTATTAATGCTTGTGACAGCACTTGGTAAGCAGCAAAACCGCATCAGCAAAGAGAAAGAGCAAGAGATCGTAGCAGCACTGCATGCGCTACCTAAGCAAATCAATGCTGCACTTTCGTTTGAGAAAGAGATCGAAGAGCTGGCTACAGACTTTGCCGACAAGCACCATACACTGTTCCTCGGTCGTGGTGAGTTCTACCCAATCGCGATGGAAGCTTCTCTTAAACTGAAAGAGATCTCGTACATCCACGCGGAAGCCTACGCAGCGGGTGAACTGAAACATGGCCCGTTAGCGTTGATTGATGCAGATATGCCGGTGGTGGTTGTGGCTCCAAGCAATGAATTACTAGAGAAACTAAAATCGAACGTTGAAGAAGTTCGTGCTCGTGGTGGTCTGCTGTATGTATTCGCTGATGCTGAAGCTGGCTTTGAAGCTGATGAAACCATGAAGATCATCACTATGCCTCACGTTAGTGACATTACAGCGCCAATTTACTACACAATTCCAATGCAGTTGTTGTCGTACTATGTTGCCCTAATTAAAGGTACTGACGTTGACCAGCCACGTAATCTGGCGAAAGCCGTTACTGTTGAGTAATTGATACAGAGTGGTTGGCCACTCATAGAAAATAAGACAAGCGCTAATCACGCCCGATAAACGAGATAAGTTTATCGGGCGTTTTTGTTTTGTCGGTACTTCGAATACTTACCGAATATCCACTCGTTGTTGAACAGTGGTTTCACTTGCTGTGGGATGTTTATTCAAATAATCAATATTGATTGAATAATGAATCAAATCAATGACTGGGAATAGGTTAACTATCCGTAAGTTAGCGGTCGCTTTCTTGGACAATGTTTGAGCAATTCAAGGATAAACAATGAGGTATAGTTTTCTTTTTCTGCTGTTAATAACAGCAACTGCCCAGTCTCAACAGGATAATAGTAAGTTTAAATTTAATCAGGATTACATTTATCTTGGTGGTTCATTTAATCGCGTAACGAATCTTTCAACGACTTCGAACAGCTATGAGTTTGGGCCGGGAATATCCCTGAGTGTCGGCCACTCTTGGGTTTCTGGTAGTAAGTGGAATTTTAACTGGGAACTTGAGTATTTCAACATGGGTGAATTGGATCTTGAGAACACAAGTAGTTCGGAGCCCTATAATGTTGGCACTGGAGCATCGGCACTTTCAATAAGCTTCAAGCCAGTATTCAGGCCATCAGGAAGTGGTTTCTTTATCGGTGGCCTTGCTGGATTTGGCAAATACACATTCGAGAAAAATCGGTTATCGCTTGATGCCACGCATGGTCATGATGTTACAGAAAGCGATTATGGCATGGCTATGGGTGGTGAGCTTGGCTATGAATTTGACAGGTTAATTCTTTCTGCAGGCTATCGCAGTATGTCTTCGACAATGTTTGGTCAGACAGTCAATATGTCATCGCTATCATTTGGTGGTCGTTACAAGTTTTAGTCTGAATTCGTAGTACTAGACATGAAAAGGAGTGGAGGTCTGCGCCTCTACTCCGTACGCAAGAGGGTTAGAATGGACTCTCTTTGCCGAGTTCATTACAGATCTCGACAATCGCCAGTGAGAGCCCCGATTTGATAATTTGCTGCTGACGCTGTAGTTGAAGGCGATAAAACTCTAGGTCTATATCGTCATCTGGCTCCGATACTTCCAACTGAACCATTCCCATTGTTTGCACCAGATTAAGCTGCTTGATAGGTGCCAGGATATTCGGGTCGGTAAATTCGTAATCAGAAGCATCACTGTTAAGCTTATTTTTTATCTTAATAATGTCTTCTATGTCGTGGTAGACATTGTCAGGCAGCACACCTAAACCATAGAGAAGCTTCAACCGCACAGATAGGTCACCTAAGGGACCAGAGTCATGCAGTAATGGTCCGACAACGGACTGGACTGCAAAGTTATCTTTTTGGAAGATTCTTTGAATGAGTGCGTCAATAGACTCATCAAATACGTCTACGGCAGCAATGAAAAAACCGCGCACTGACGGTGCGCTGTTTAATCGCTCTATAATTTCAGTTTCATTTATCTTGTCTGCCATATACTGAACTAAATACTTTGTTGAGAAGGGGAGGCAGGCTCCCCTTGTTTATTGTCGTTATAGTGTTTCGAAAATTGCCTGAATCTGGACAACTTCTTTACTGTTTTCGTCTAAGCCAGTGAAACGAGCCAGCGTTTTGCGAAGTCCGATCTCTTTAATTGTCGTCTGCAGCTCAACTGCCTGAGGATCATCATCGCTATGATATTTTAGAGCAGCTGCAATACCTTTTAAAATTGCTTGGTTTTCAGTGCTATACTCAATTGTACCCAGTAATGGCTTCACTAATCTATCGTTCGCCCCCAATTTTCGAATAGGTTGGCGTCCTACACGATCAACCTCGTCGATCAAGTATGGGTTTGCAAAGCGGTTTAATATCTTTTCAATGTATGCGTTATGCAATTCGCGGTCGAAACCATAACGTCTTATCAGTACCTCACCGCTCTCTTGCATCGCTTGTTTTACTTCAGCGTGAATGGCCGGGTCTTCAATTGCTTGACGAATTGTACGATGTCCTTTTAAGCAACCTAAGTAAGCTGTAATACAGTGACCTGTATTAAGAGTGAAGAGTTTACGTTCAACAAATGCCATTAGGTTGTTGGTTCTCTCCATTCCCGCTATATCTGGGATTTCCCCTTTAAACTGCTGTTCGTCAACGATCCATTCACTAAAGCTCTCTACTGTGACTTCTAGTGGATCGTCGTTAGCGGCTTCAGCAGGCGGCACAATACGGTCAACGGCTGAATCAACAAAGCCAACCAGATTATCTGCTTTAGCATGCAACGTTTCATCAAGGTGCTGGTATACCTGACCTTTCAGGTGTGTGGTTCCTCGAACCATGTTTTCACATGCAATAATATTAAGTGGTTTTTCATTGCCAGCAGCAAAGCGTTTTGCAATACCTGTAGCGATGGTTTTTGCGATGATGTCCAATACATTTGGACCGACAGCAGTTGTCACCAGGTCTGTTTTAACTATACGATCAATAACATCTTCACTCGCCGAGTTAACCGCAGTGACGTGAGTAACGGTATCGATTTGACATTCTGTACCTACCACTTTCACTTTGTATTCTTGTTTATGGCTAAGCTGATCAACTAGCGGAGTGTTCACGTCCGCAAAAGTGACTTCAACTTCTGCGTCTGCCAAGAGTTTACCGATGAAGCCACGACCAATGTTACCTGCACCAAAATGGACTGCATTTTTCATAATACTTACCTACCAATGTCTGAAATAATGACGAAAACGAATCTAGGGTGAGGCCAACCGCATAGGGGGTGACAGCTGACCTCGCTTTGCTCAGGAGCAAATTTTAAGGAGTGGTTAAGCTGCTTGCTGACCACCAAGGATGTTAAGAATTTCCTCTACATCTCTGGTGCTAGTTAGCTTCTCAATTGCCTCCGGCTCATCGAGCGCATTCGTTATGGTGGTAATTACCTGGATATGCTCATCATTTTTAGCGGCAATACCGATAACCAGTTTGGCGATATCTTCTTTGTCTTCAGTAAATTGGATACCCGCAGGATATTGGCAGATTACGATGCCAGTCTTCTTTACACGGTCTTTTGCTTCTACTGTACCGTGCGGAACAGCAATAGATTCACCAAGGTAAGTTGGTACCAAGGCTTCACGTTCAAACATGGCGTCCACGTATTCAGGTTCTGCGTAGCCCAGTTCAACCAGTTTGTTGCCGGCAAAACGAATCGCTTCTTCTTTATTAGCAGCTTGCAGACCGAGGTGAATGTTTTCGCGCTGAATCTGGAATACAGAGGGTTGTTGTTGCTCAAAGCTGTCATCGTTCGCAGCAAGAACCGATACCTTAACCAGGTTATCGTCATTTGCTGATGCTTGCTTTTGAGCGGCTAGTAACTTGGTTACTAACTGGTTGTACATTTCGCTATCTAGAAAGTTAGTCAATGAAATGTGCTGGGCGTTTGGAGCATGCTTACGCGCACGATCCGTCAAATCTTTATGAGTAATCACGATATCGGCACTCTCAGTTAAGCTGTTAATGGCAAGGTTGGTTACGGTGATGTTTAACCCCGCAGACTGAGCCTTTTTACGCAGCATACTCGCACCCATTGCGCTTGAACCCATACCTGCATCACACGCCACAACGATGCTTTTTACATCTGCAAGCTCAGTACTACCTTTGTTTTCTCCGCTTACTGCAGTGTTTGATTTTGACGCCGCTTTCAAATCTTTCATTTGCGATGTCGCTTTTTCTAATGCCGCTTCATCACCATCTTCTTCCGTTGATGTCTGAGTCTTCATCAACAAGGCCGCAACAGCAAAGGATACGCCGGTTGCCGCAGCAATAGAGGCAAGTACACCAACAATTGAAGCTTTTTGAGTCATCAATAAGATGGCGAAAATAGAACCCGGTGATGCTGGTGAAACAATACCTGCATTAAACATGACTAGGACAAATACACCTGTCATACCGCCAGCGATTGCAGCAAGGATTAAACGTGGATTCATTAGAATATATGGGAAGTAAATCTCATGAATACCGCCAAAGAAATGGATGATTGAAGCACCACCTGCAGTTTGACGAGCAGTGCCTTTGCCAAACACCATGTAAGCCAAAAGAATACCTAAACCAGGGCCTGGGTTAGCTTCAATCAGGAAGAAAATTGACTGACCAGCTTCAGACGCTTGTTGAATGCCTAATGGTGAGAAAATTCCGTGGTTAATTGCGTTGTTCAGGAATAGGATCTTCGCTGGTTCAACAAAAATAGAAGTCAACGGCAGAAGGTGAGCTGATACCAGGAAGTTCACGCCAGCAGCTAGACCACCAGAAAGGATTTTTACAAATGGTCCGATAAATAGGAAAGCAAGGATGGCGCATAGCATGCCAATGATGCCAGCAGAGAAGTTGTTGACCAACATCTCGAAGCCACTTTTTACTTTGCCATCAATGTAATTATCGAACTTTTTGATTGCCCAGCCGCCTAGAGGACCAACCATCATTGCGCCCATAAACATTGGTATATCCGTTCCGACAATGACACCCATTGTCGTGATCGCACCAACTACGGCACCACGTTCCCCGCCAACTAGCTTACCACCGGTGTAACCGATAAGAAGTGGCAGAAGATACGTAATCATAGGTCCAACCATGGATGCTAGCGTTTCATTTGGTAGCCAGCCAGTTGGAATGAAAAGAGCAGTGATAAAGCCCCATGCGATGAATGCACCGATGTTAGGCATTACCATGTTAGACAGAAAACGACCAAAATTTTGTATCTTGATCTTAGCATCTGGTGATATCATAGGAATTCCCCGTTTGATGTTCTGATGAATATTGTAGTAGTACGGTTCGCCAAAACCGCTTGATTGCTTAGTACCCAATCAATTTACCACACAATTCTCGTTTGGAACTGACAACGGGTTTTTTGTGATCTGCTACAGGGTAATTCTCGCCCACAACTGTTTTTTATGTGATTCAGCCCACCTCCTGACATTGTAATTTATCTACAAAAGAATGAATTGCAAATTGTCAATCTATTTATCCTTGTTGAGTTCTCACTTTTTAATTTGCAATGTTTGATTTTAATGTGATCTAGATCTTTGTTTTGATTGTTGTCACGATCGATAAATAAATTTATTTGATCTTGATCTCAATGGTGATGGGGTTGATTGTGAGTCTGATTGTGATGTATATCTCACTTGGTCGATTTCTGAAAGAAACTGACAATCTTTAAGTGCGTGTAGGTGCTTATTGTTGTGAGAGTTGCGGGCAGAAGAGAGCTTCTGCCCGGATAGGTTACTGGGTACTGTCTAAGTATGCTTTTGACGAGATGTCTGTCCAGGCTCTAACTTTAGCTAAGTATTGCTTTTGTGACTCAATGATCTCTTTTGCGAGTTGATCTTTTTCGGCTTGCTCTGCCAGTAGTTGAGACGTAGCAGTTTGCATTGCTTCAAGTACCTCTGGTGGAAAATCTCTTACTTTAATCTCCGGGTACTCAGCACTCATGGTCGCCCAGCTGTTAGCGTTTGCGTCTACTGACTGGGTGTACATATCAAATGCAGTCACGCGGAACGCAGTTTCTAAGATTATTTGTAGATCTTTTGGCAGCTTATCCCAGACTTTTTTGTTAACTAGGAACTGCGTTTCTGAACCTGGCTCATGCCACGCAGTGTAGTAGTAAGGGGCAATCTTTTGGAATCCCATACGTAGGTCAAATGCTGGGCCAACCCATTCAAGAGCATCAATAGTGCCTCGTTCAAGTGAGGTGTAAAGTTCACCTGGGGCGATGTTGGTCGGTGCAGCACCCACTTTGGCCATCACTTCACCAGCGAAGCCTGGGATTCGAATCTTAAGTCCTTGCAAGTCTTCTACAGAGTTGATCTCTTTTTTAAACCAGCCGCCCATTTGAATATCTGAGTTACCGCCTGGGAAAGAGAGTAGGTTGTGTGGGGCGTAGACCTTCTCCATTAACTCCATACCGCCACCTCGGTAAAACCAAGCGTATTGTTCCATTGCAATCATGCCAAACGGCATTGATGAGAAATACAGGGTATTGGGCACTTTCCCTTTCCAGTAGTATGAACTGGAGTGACCTAAATCGTACTGACCCGATTTGACCATATCGAAGATACCTAAAGGTGCCTTATGTTTGTTGGCTGAATCTATGCGGATTTGCAGTCTGCCGTTAGACATCTCTTCGGCCAACTTAGCCATATTTTTGGTCGCTTCCCCCAAAATCGGGGTATTGGGTCCCCAGGTTTCGGCCAGTTTTAATCGGTAAACTTTTTCAGCGGCTAAGCTGGCAAATGAGCTTAGTACGAGAGAGGTAGTGAGAGCCCCGGTTAGCAGAGCTCGTAGTGGTAATTGTTTTGGCAGCATGACGATACGACTTCCTTGTTGTTTTGAGTGTCTAGAAGCTAGCTTTTCGCCTGCCGATTTTTTCGTCAATAAAATTTCACTATCAGTCAATAACGCAAAGTGGAGTGTCTAACTGTTCTTTGTTCAAAGTATGGTTGGATATATTGTTTATTTATTACTTCATGTCATATGTGTGACTTGAGGTTTATGATTTCTGGTGGATTATTTTGATAGTAAAAGTGCTGCATAAGTCACGCAGCACTTGATTGTTCAAGCAGTTAATTAGCTAACTGATGATGGGCCAGATAAGTGCTTGCCTGTCCGGCACCCATGTAACGAGCTAGTGTACGCAGTTCGACTTGTTGAAGATCGACGACTATCAAGCCATCTAGTGCATTATTGAACTCAGGATCAACGTTAAAGGAAATCAGTTTGCCATTTAGAGCAAGATACTGACGAAGCAGGACCGGGATGCTCTTTCCTTGATCGATACGAGCTACGACTCTGGCAAGCAACTGCAAGTCACCCAGTGCGGTAAGCATGCTAGTGTTCCAGTTGTGTGTTGTGCTTGGGAGCGGGTTCGATGGAGAGACATGCTCAGCCTTGGCTTGATCGCCGTAGTGTAGCGTCATGCTGGCAGCGAGCAGTTGTCTGGTTTGCTCACTGTAATCACTACTTATGCTCACAGGACCAAATAAGTGAGTATATTGAGGATTGCGAGAAACAAACGTGGCGATACCTTTCCATAGCAGCAATAGGGCCCCCATGCTCTTTTGATAGCGCTGATCGATGACCGAGCGTCCCATTTCAATCGACTTCCCCATACTATCGATAAATGGAGCGTCATAGTTGAACAATGTACGTGAGTAGAGTCCTTCAATTCCCTGAGTAGCAACAATCTCGTCAACTAAACCGAGTCGATAAGCGCCAACCAGACATTGATTCTCTTTATCCCAGATGAATAAATGTCGGTAATATCGATCAAACTCATCAAGGTCAATTGCCAGACCAGTCCCTTCACCGACCTGTCTAAAATTCGTTTCTCTTAGTCGGCCGATTTCATGTAATAGAGAAGGTATGTATTCGGATTGCGTACAATAGACATCGAATTCGCCACTAGAAAGCAGCAAATGATCTTCTGGCAAGCCATTTAGATCAGTAATAAGATCTTTGAGCGGCAATGCTGGAGAAATAGGTAAGTGGCTGTCAGAGCTCGTTGAAGATGTTTGTACCTGATGAGCTTGATACTGAAGCAGATAAGTATTGAGTCGCAAGTAATTGACCATTTTCTGTTCAGGCAGTCCTTTCACTTCACGAAATTTGATTGCTGAGCCGATGGCTATTTGGATGGTCTCTTGTGATTTATTAAGTAACTCTCTGCCCAGCATAAGTGTGCGTAGTAGTGGGTGAACCTTGCCAGCAAGGTAAAAACGTTTTGAGTTTTGACCGTTAATAAAGATAGGTACGGTAGTCGCTGCTGACTTGCTGATTAGACTACTCACAGAACGGCTCCACTCCTTGTCTTCCAGACGTTGAGTTTTGCTGTCGATGAGTTGCGACACCTCTCCTGCGGGGAATAACAGTATCAGTCCTCCATCAGCCAGATGTTGATGAGCCTGTCTCAGGGCTTTCAGATTCGCTACACGTGAATTTTGCCCGGCAAAAACGTCGACACCTATAAAGAGTTCATCTAATTCTGGGACGGTTTTTAAGTATTGGTTAGCCAGAATCTTTACGTCCTGACGAAGAGCGAGCAGCAACTCAGCGAGGATGACACCCTCTACACATCCAAGTGGATGGTTTGCGACAATGACGGTTGGGCCAGTGCTCGGAATGTTAGAGATACTTCCCTGATTCACTTGATAGTCAATGCCAAGTATTTCCAGAGTAAACCTGATAAAGGTTTGAGTATCACAACCAGCGGGGCGCTGCGCGTAAAACTGGTCGAGTTTGCTGAGTCCTGTGGCCCATTCCGCGATAGTTTCTGCAAAACGAAAAGGGGTTTTTTTAGGAAGACGAAATGGGCTATATGTTTGCATTTTATTCTCGCTACGGCTGTTTTCGTTGTGAGAATAGAAAAATGAGATGACAGAGTGGCTGCAGCTAGATGAGAAATTGGTGACGAAGCGATGACGCTATTGTGACGAGATAAATAGAGCTGTAACAGTTTCAAATGGTTTCATATTTGAAATGCCTGGCTCGCAATTTATTTAATTTTGTTATGGTAAAGCGAATATTACTGCTAGCTTTATTAGGTGGGTAGGTGTTGCGGAGAACTCAAAGATAATGAGTGGCCGCGCAATATCGCGTCAAGCTTACCTTCGTTATGCTGCTCTGGAATAAGCTCTTCATCAGAAGAGAAAACGGGAACCGAAAGGTTCCCGTTGTTGTATTTGTGCTTTGGCTTAACTAGAGCGGTGCACAGACATGTGCGCCAGTGTAATCAGCGCCTGTTTGTAAACCGAATCGTCTAATACATCCAGCTCAGCGATTGCTTTATCAGCTTCCTGATACGCTTTTTTACGAGTGTATTCAAGTGAACCTGTCTCTTCCATTGTGGCCAGGATGTCGTTGAGGCGTTCCATTCCGTTTGCTTTTTCAATCGCTTCACGAATCATTTGGGTCTGTTCTTCGGTACCGTGTTCCATTGCGTAGAGTAGAGGAAGAGTTGGTTTGCCTTCTGCTAAATCATCACCAACGTTTTTGCCCATCTCTTCGCCATCGGAAGTGTAATCCATCACATCGTCGATGAGCTGGAATGCAGTACCAAGATACTTACCATAGTTTTGTAGTGCTAACTCTACCTCTGCTGGCGCTTCATTTAGGATAGCCCCAATCTGTGTTGCCGCTTCAAACAGACGTGCAGTTTTAGAGTAGATAACCTGCATGTAGCTTTCTTCTGTCGTGTCAGGATCATTGCAGTTCATCAGCTGCTGAACCTCACCTTCAGCAATCACATTTACCGCATCACTCATTAGCTTAAGGATCTTTAATGATCCTAGCTCTGTCATCATCTGAAATGAGCGAGTGTAAATAAAGTCACCAACTAATACACTGGCAGCGTTTCCGAAGGCTGCATTGGCGGTTGCTTTGCCACGACGCATGTCGGATTCATCGACGACATCATCATGCAGTAAGGTTGCAGTATGAATGAACTCAATAAAGGCCGCAGCTGTGGTGTGAGCCTCTCCCTGATAACCTAACGCTCTTGCCGATAAAACGGCAAGTAAAGGACGGATACGTTTTCCGCCACCACTAACGATGTAGAAACCAAGTTGATTGATTAAAGATACATCAGAGTTAAGTTGAGCGTGAATTGTTTCGTTCACTTTTGCCATGTCATCGGCGGTGAGTGCTTGGATAGCTTTAAAATCCATTGTAAATCCGGCTGAGGTTAGAACTAGTAAGGTATTCTTATCTACTTTAATCGCTGAATAATACACTAAAAAACGTTGATTAATACATGGTTAAAGGGCATCATCTGGGCACTTTTCATTGGCGATTAGCTTTTCGCCAATTTTTTCAAAATATGGCTTGTCATAGGTGCGACCTTTCTGTAGAATCTGCGCCCTATTGATGATTAGTTTAGCGCACACCCTTAATGCTCAAAAATAAGCATACGGCTGTGCGGAAAAAGCGGAGTAAGATATGTACGCTGTTTTCCAATCTGGTGGTAAACAACACCGTGTAAGCGAAGGTCAAACTCTTCGTTTAGAGAAATTAGACGTTGAAACTGGTGCAACTGTTGAATTTGATAAAGTTCTTCTTGTTGCTAACGGTGAAGACATTAAAGTTGGTGCTCCTCTAGTAGAGGGCGGTAAAGTAGTTGCTGAAGTAGTACAACACGGTCGTGGCGATAAAGTTAAAATCGTTAAGTTCCGTCGTCGTAAGCACTCTCGTAAGCAACAAGGTCACCGTCAGTGGTTCACGGAAGTGAAAATCACTGGTATCAACGCTTAATCGATTAGGAGAGTTTAACAATGGCACACAAAAAAGCTGGTGGTTCTACTCGTAACGGCCGCGATTCAGAAAGCAAACGTCTAGGTGTTAAGCGTTTCGGTGGTGAGTCTGTTCTTGCAGGTAACATCATCGTTCGTCAACGTGGTACTAAGTTCCACGCTGGCACTAACGTTGGTATCGGTAAAGACCACACTCTTTTCGCTCTTACTGAAGGTAAAGTGAAATTCGAAGTGAAAGGTCCTAAAAACCGTAAATTCGTTAGCATCGAAGCTGAGTAATTAGACAACTCGTTTAATTATTAGCTTTAAAGCTGAATTCAAAAGCCCTGCCGATTCGGCGGGGTTTTTTATTTATGGCGATAGGAATAGATACTAAGGCACTTTGAAAAAAGTCCCTCATTATATATTCCAATACCAATCGGGATAAATCGGTGACCAGATGTCTATTCTGGTTGGTATCAGTGGCAGAACGATCGAAGATCAAGGTGATCGATCTGAAAATGGAATCTGCTAGAATTTATATCATTCACTTCATCGCTCTTGGTGGAGTTTGAGATGATATTTGCAACGCACCCAATGCGGAGTAAGAGATGAAATTCGTTGATGAAGCGGTAGTAAAAGTTCAAGCCGGTGATGGCGGTAACGGTGTAGTGAGTTTCTGGCGTGAGAAATTCGTTGCGAAAGGCGGTCCAGATGGCGGTGACGGTGGTGATGGCGGTGATGTTTACATCCAGGCTGATGAAAACCTTAATACCCTGATTGATTATCGCTTCCAACGCTTCTATGAAGCGGAACGTGGTGAAAATGGCCGTGGTGGTAACTGTACTGGTAAGCGTGGTAAGGACAAAGTTCTTCGCGTTCCAGTAGGTACACGTGCTGTTGATATCCACACAAATGAGATCGTTGCTGAAGTCGCTGAGCATGGTAAGAAAATCATGGTAGCGAAAGGTGGCTGGCACGGTTTAGGTAACACGCGTTTTAAATCTTCAGTAAACCGCGCGCCTCGCCAAAAGACGCTAGGTACAAAAGGTGAGATTCGCGAAGTTCGTTTAGAGCTATTGCTGCTTGCTGATGTGGGTATGCTTGGTCTACCTAACGCGGGTAAATCTACCTTTATTCGCGCAGTGTCAGCGGCTAAACCTAAAGTGGCGGACTACCCGTTTACTACACTGATCCCAAGTCTTGGTGTCGTTAGTGTGGTTCCGGAAAAGAGCTTCGTTGTCGCAGATATCCCAGGACTTATCGAAGGCGCAGCCGATGGTGCAGGTCTTGGTATCCGCTTCCTGAAGCACTTAGAACGTTGTCGTGTGCTTTTACACATGATCGACATTATGCCTATCGATCAAAGTGATCCTGTTGAAAATGCCTTAACCATCATTGATGAGCTAGAGCAGTACAGTGAGAAGCTAGCTGATAAGCCGCGTTGGCTGATCTTCAATAAGGTTGATCTTATGCCTGAAGAAGAAGCGAACGAAGTGATCCAAAATATTCTTGACGCATTAGGTTGGGAAGAGGATTACTACAAGATTTCAGCTGTTAACAAGCAAGGCACAAAAGAGTTGTGTTACAAGCTTGCTGACTTTATGGAAAAACTACCTCGCGAAGAAGAAGAGATCTCTGAAGAAGAGAAAGTCGACTTTATGTGGGATGACTACCATAAAGATGCGATCGCTGGTAAAGACGTTATCACTGAAGATGATGATGACTGGGATGATTGGGACGATGAAGAAGATGACGGTCATGTTGTCTACGTCCGCGAATAACAGTGCATAATATTCATAGCCGCAATATCTATTGCGGCTTTTTTGTGTCTAAATCAAATCATTGACGTAAGTTTCGACGCAAAATACTCAGGTTCAATATCAGTCATCAAGACTCGGTGTTTGGGTTGTTGAGTAGGGAAAATCACTCAGAGAGTAGTATGGATGACAGCTAACAAGCTGATTTAAATGCAAAGTCTATCATCTGGTTATGAGTGATTTTAACCAGCAGGAATGAACAGGTAATTATTCCTATTGGTATAAAGGAGTAGAGTAGAATCATGGCATCTAAACAGCGAGCAGTTTCTCGCTTAATCGCCCAGGCAGGGCAAATGTTACTCGCGCATGGCGCTGAGAGCACGTTAGTTGGCGACCTTATGCGTCGCTTCGGTTTGGCGGCAGGTATGGATGAAGTCGAAGTGTCGCTGTCAGCCAGTTCTCTGGTAGTCACTACTGTCTATCAAGAGCACTGCATTACGACAGCTCGCCGCTGTCCGGATCGTGGTATCAATATGTGGGCTGTTACCCAAGTGCAGCGCATCTGCATCATGCTCGAACGAGGTATCATCGATTACCCGCTGGCACAGAAGAAGCTCGATAAAATCAGTCCTGAGCGTTATAACCGCTGGTTAGTAGTGTTTATGATAGGCCTGTCATGTGCTGCATTCAGTCATTTAGCTGGAGGAGATTGGGTCGTTTTTGCTATGACTTTTCTTGCTTCTTCTGTTGGGATGGTCGTACGTCAAGAGATTGGTCATCGCCATTTCAATCCATTAATGAACTTTACTGCCACTGCTTTTGTGACCACGGTGATTTCTGCTCAAGCGGTTATTTATCAGCTCGGTAACTCTCCCTCACTTGTTATGGCGTCTTCAGTTTTGATGCTTGTTCCAGGTTTCCCTTTGATCAACTCAGTTGCAGATATGCTAAAGGGCTATATCAATATGGGAATTGCTCGCTTTGTGATGGCCAGTTTACTTACCTTGGCTACTAGCTTGGGGATTGTTGCTGCAATGAGCTTAGTGGGCGTATGGGGGTGGGTTGTATGATCTCTTTCGATCTTATACTTGGCTTGCTAAACGATATGTTGTTTGCTGCGATCCCAGCTGTTGGATTTGCTCTGGTATTTAATGTGCCGCAAAAAGCTTTGGTGTACTGCGCTCTGGGTGGAGCGATCGGCCACGGCTCTCGCTATCTAATGATGCATTATGGGATTCCGATCGAGTGGGCGACATTTTTCGCCGCTATGCTGGTGAGCATGGTTGGTATTCATTGGTCTGCAAGGTTTCTAGCGCATCCAAAAGTATTCACAGTAGCGGCATTGATTCCTATGGTGCCAGGTGTATTTGCCTTTAAAGCGATGATCGCTTTAGTGGAACTTAATCATCGCGGCTATTCACCTGAGCTGGTAGCCATGTTGATGGAAAATTTCCTTAAGGCAATGTTTATTATTGCAGGATTAGCAGTTGGCTTAGCTATGCCTGGATTGCTATTCTATCGCCGAAAACCGATCGTTTAGGTGTACAGGAGAGTTATAGAATGATCATTAGTATGATTGCCGCGATGGCAAACGACCGCATCATAGGTAAAGATAATCAGATGCCTTGGCACCTTCCCGCTGACTTCGCGTGGTTCAAGCGTTGTACGATGGGCAAGCCAGTGGTGATGGGGCGTAAAACTTATGAATCTATCGGCCGCCCTTTACCTGGTAGAGCAAATATAGTGATCAGCCGCGATGCTTCTCTTGTTATTGAAGGTGTAACGACGGTGACTTCTATTGAAGAAGCACTCTCTGCCGCAGGCGATGTCGAAGAAGTTATGATCATTGGTGGTGGTACTATCTATCAAGCCTGTCTAGCAAAAGCACATAAGCTGTATGTGACGCATATTGACGCCCAAGTGGACGGTGATACCCAGTTCCCTGCCTGGAGTAGTGAGTTTAAAGAGGTTCATTGTGAAACTTATCAGGCCGATGAAAAGAACGCTTATGATATGCGTTTCGTGGTTTTAGAAAGATAGTGATGAGACTGGGCTCGCCCAGCTAGAACGCTTCTCTTCGAGATCGGGCTTCGCCCTGCGAGAATTTAGATCGGACTTCGTCCTTCGAGAGGTAGTTTGTGATGAGTGAGTCTAAAGTTGTAGGCAGTGTTGGCTTCTATTTAATTATCTGAGTTTAAAAGAAAAGGTTTGGCACATGGCGTCAAACCTTAAAAATTTACTCGTTACTCGTTACTCGTTACTCGTTACTCGCTAACGCTTCTTGCGTAAAGAACCGCTGATCTTCCCAGCGTAACATGGTTAGCTTTCCGCCCCAGACACATCCCGTATCCAAGCCAATGACCTCTTCTCCTTCATATCCCTCTAGAGCTGCCCAGTGACCAAATAGTACTGTTTTCTCTAGTTTGGTTCTCTGTTTCACTTTGAACCAAGGGGTTAATGTCGAGTCTGTGACTTGCTTGGGAGGCAGCTTACACTCCATGTCCAGACGAGCTTCTGAATCGCAGAAACGCATACGGGTGAAAGCATTAATGGTATAACGGTAGCGCTCGATACCCTCAAGAGAATCAGACCATAGGTCAGGTTGATTGGAGTACATATTCTCGATAAGCCAGGGCCAGTTATCACCACGCAAGATAGCTTCCACTTCCTGAGCTGCATGACGAGCTTGAGCCAGTGACCATTGCGGTGATATTCCCGCATGGCACATAACAAACTCATCATGTTCAGCGAGCAGAGGTTGATGGCGTAACCAATCCAGCAATTGCTGTTTGTCCTCGGCAGCTAGGATTGGTGCTGTTTTATCTTTATTCTTAACTTTAAACAGTCCGAGTGAAACGGCGAGTAGGTGCAGGTCATGATTGCCGAGTACCACTTTAGCACTACAACCCAGAGAGCGGACAAATCGCAGCACTTCAAGAGATTGTGGGCCTCGAGCAACCAGATCTCCTGCTAACCAGAGAGAGTCGTTTTTGCTATCGAAATTGACTTTATCGAGTAACAGTAGCAGTTCATCGAGGCAACCTTGTAGGTCACCGACAATATATGTCGCCAAAGTGATTTCCTAGTTTAAGATGTTTGGAATAGCCAGTCTGAAAGGTTCAATTTCAGCAATGAACTCCTGTCCACTGGAATCGTGCATTATGTATTGGCCCTGCATAACGCCGACAGGGGTTTCGATGACGGTACCACTGTTATACGTGTACTCGTCATTTGCAGCAATAACCGGTTGTTGACCTACTACACCTTCACCTTCAACGGTCATTTGTTTGCCGTTAGAGTCTGTAATTAACCAGCGTCGGGACATGAGTTGTACCTCTTGTTGGCTAAGGTTTTTGATAGTGATGATATAGGCAAAGACGTAGCGCTTTGCATCCGGATGAGATTGGTCGGGGATATATTTGGTGTGGACTTGGACTTTTATACAAGGGGCAGCTTCCATATTAACTCCTATGTAAAGTCGAAAGGTGATAAGCCAATGACCTATCACCTTTTATATTAGTCGAAATTACTTGTGGTTAGCATCTAACCAGTTTGCCATTGCAACGAACTGCTCAAGAGTCAGGTTCTCTGGGCGCATTCCCGGATTAACTCCAAGCTCTTCTAGAGTTTCAGTGCTTAGTAACGCTTTGTAGCAGTTACGTACTGTTTTACGGCGTTGGTTGAAACCTTCACGGCAAACACGGTCTAACCATTTCAGGCTAGTCGCTGGGTGAGGAAGGTTCTCATAAGGTACGAGTCGGACTACTGCCGAATCTACCTTAGGTGGCGGAACAAATGCGGTTGGTGGCACTTCTAGTACAGGAACGACTTTACAGAAGTACTGAGCCATTACGGTAAGGCGGCCGTAAGCTTTCGTGCCCGGACCTGCCGCCAAACGGTTTACCACCTCTTTTTGCAGCATAAAGTGCATGTCCTGAATATCTTTATGAAATTCAAATAGGTGGAACATTAATGGTGTCGAGATGTTGTATGGCAGGTTACCAAAGATACGTAACTTGTTATTTGGCTTCACCAGTTGAGTAAAGTCAAAGCGCATCGCGTCACCTTCGTGAATCGTCAGCTTATCACCGAGATCCGGGTGATTACGCAGACGTTCCGCAAGGTCACGGTCAAGTTCAATAACGGTAAACTTGTCGACTTCTTTACCAACAGGCTCAGTAATTGCGCCAAGACCAGGGCCGATCTCTACGAGATTCTGACCTGGTTTAGGGTTAATAGCAGAGACAATTCCATCAATGATGTATGGATCGTTAAGGAAGTTTTGACCAAAGCGTTTTCTCGCCTTGTGCCCTAAGTGGACATCGTTTCTCATAGTATTCTCAAGTTAATTCGATTTCTTATCGACCAGCTCAATTGCGTGAGCTAAAGCCGTTCGGAAGCTTCCTGTGTCCGCAATACCTGTCCCTGCAAGGTCAAGTGCGGTGCCGTGATCAACGGAGGTCCTGATAAATGGCAGGCCTAACGTGATATTCACTGAGCGGCCAAAACCTTTATATTTTAATACTGGAAGTACCTGATCATGGTACATCCCAAGTACTGCATCCGCTTCATCCAGATACTTTTCATTGAAAATGGTATCTGCTGGTAAAGGACCGATTAAGTCGAACCCTTTGCTCTGACGCAGTTTTTCTAATGTTGGAGTGATGGTTTCAATCTCTTCTCTACCGAGACAGCCGTCTTCTCCCGCATGTGGATTTAGGCCACATACATAGATTTTAGGTGAGGTTATCGCAAACTTCTCAACCAGATCCTTATGCAGGATATTGATGATCTGTTCTAGCCTTTCCTCAGTCACAGCCTTTGATACATAAGCTAATGGGATGTGTGTTGTCACTAACGCGACACGCAAACCTTCAGTCGCTAACATCATGACAACAAGTGGCGTGTTAGATTTCTCAGCAAAGAACTCTGTATGGCCACTAAATGCAACGCCAGCGCGGTTAATCACCCCCTTATGAACAGGGCCGGTGACAATAGCATCAAATTCGCCATTCATACAGCCTAATGCGGCTCTTTCTAGCGTTTTTAGCACGTAGTGACCATTCGCTTCATCCAATTGTCCAGCAGTCGCCGGATTGGTTAAAGGGATATGGTCAACAACCAATGAACCAGCTTGCTGAGCGGTAATTGGCAAGTCAGGTTGATAATCTATCAACTCAACATCAATGTTTAACTGTTTAGCACGCTCAGCCAACATTGCTTTATCTGCACAGACAACGATCTGGTGCGCCCAGCTCTCTTTCGATTGAGCGAGAACCAAATCAGGGCCAATTCCCGCTGGCTCACCAGCGGTGACTATAATGCGTTTAACGCTCATCTTGACTGTCGTCCTGAATCACTTCTACGTAGGCACTGGCACGGATTTCTTGTAACCATGCGCTAGCTTCTTCGTTGAACTTGCGGTTGAACAGAATACGGTAAGCTTTGTTCTTTAATGCTGAATCAGTGCGATCGACTTCGCGACGATCGAGCACTTCAACGATGTGCCAGCCGTGGACGGTTTTAAATGGTTCACTGATTTGGCCAACAGGCAGAGTATCTACCTGATGTTTAAATTCAGGAACATAGATTTCAGACGTCTGATAGCCTAATTCACCATCCTGAGCAGCAGAGCCTGGGTCCTGACTGTATTGTTGCGCCATTTCGGCAAAGGTCGCTTTACCTGACTTAATGCGTTGGGTTATCTCTTTAAGATCTTTCTGAACACCTTCATCACTTAAGATCACCGTTGGTTTAATCAGAATATGGCGTGCATTAACTTCAGTTACCGCAACCGTTTCTAAACCTTTTACATCTTCGATTTTAAGGATGTGGAAGCCTACACCACTGCGGAATGGTCCAATAATGCTGCCTTTGTTTTGCAGATTGATCTGGTCCGCAAAGATCGTTGGCATCTCTTCTTTACGCATCCATCCCCAATCACCGCCTTGCAGTGCTTTAGGCCCTTTAGAGTAGGTGTAAGCCATAGTACTGAAGTCAGCACCCTCTTTTAGCTTTTCGACCAATTGCTGGGCTTGTTTTTCAATTGCCGATTTATCGTCACCATCGTTGACACGTAATTGAATGTGGCCAATTTTGTACTGCACTGTCGCATTGGTCTCTTTGGCTAAAATATTGGCCAGATTGTCCACTTCGGCAGGCAAAATATTAATGCGACGACGAACGAGAGCATTGCGCGCTTCGCTGGCTGCAATCTCTTTACGAACTTGTTCACGAAACTCTGCGTAGCTCAGACCTTCCTGAGCGATAGAAGCACTCAACTGTTCTACTGTTTGCTGATTGTTACGTGCGATCTCTTCGATTGCTTCGTTCAAACGGTTGTCATCAATACGTACACCAATACGCTGAGCTTCTTGCTGTTGAATGGTGTCAACAATCAGTTTCTCTGTGACTTGCTCTCTGAGTACTTGCTCAGAAGGTAAAGACTGACCACTCTTCTTGGCATTGGCTTTTAGTGTTTTTAACGAGGTATCAATATCGCTCTGTAGAACGACACCACTGTTGACGATGACCGCGATATTATCCAATGCTACTGGCTCTGCGTGTGCTGTATTCAAAGTGCTGGTGGCACAGAGAGCAAGTAGCGCGTGTTTCCAAAATCTCATTCAAGAACCTATAAAAATATATTTAGCCTGCTGAGTTAGACAGCAGGCTATTGAATTAGTTGTTTAAGAAGAATGGGCGGCCGTAACCTAATGAGTTACCAGCACTATCTAGCCCTGCTAAACCAGAACCAGCACCGATTTTAGTACCAAAGCCTATGATACCGAAGTTAAGGCTGAAGTTGTTCTCGTAGTTCGGTGTCGCTGTAGTGGTATTGATATAATCGCCATTCCAACTCTGAAGCTGTTTACTATAGGTAAAGCCAATGTACCAACAGTCTGAGGTGTAGTTAAGGCGAGCTAACCATTCCAACGCTTCATCTGTGGTTAGATCATAGAAGTATTGACCACTGGCATTCCACTTAGGTGATATCTGATAACCAGCCAATAGGCCCGCCTGAGAAATGCCATCAACTGTAATACTGTCGATATTGAAATCAACGGTATTATCGATATAGTTCTTAGTTACGTAACGATAGTTACCCTGGATATAACCGCCATTAAAGCGATACTCAAGGGTACTGTTACCTAATTGCACTTCACTGGTGTCGATATCGTATTGAATACCACCGTGGTAGAACAGGTAATCGTCATAGTTGAAGTCCATTTCTACAGCCCAAGCCGAAAAGTTGGATGGGGACTCCGAGGGTGAATCGACACGTTGCTTAGCATCAATATAAAGGATCTGACCGAACGAGATATTTAAACGCTCTTTCAGGGCATCATCAAAGAAACGGGTTGATGCACCGTAACTAACCTGATTCGCAGAGGCAATCTCGTCAACACCACTGTATTTACGACTGCGGAACAAACCGTAGTAATCAGTCTGTAGTAGGGTGGTGTCGTATTTAGCAATATTGCTCTGGTCTTTCTTTGGTACGTACAGGTACTGAACCTGAGGTTCGAGAGTTTGTGTATAGTTATCGAAGATTGTCGTATCACGTTCCAACACTACACCTGCATGAGTGCGGAATTCAGGAATCACACGAGAAACACTTTTTTCTAAGCCATAGTAAGGGTTATCGTTGCTACCATCTCCATCACTATCATTGAATGATGTATCAACACCATCTAGCTCTTGTTGGTAATATGTACCAAGCAGCCTTGCTTCCGTGGTCCAGGTACCCCAGGTAGTGCCAATTGGCACAGTTAAGCCCGGCTCTACATGGACGCGAGTCGCTGATGGTTTACCTTCCGCATCGGTATCGAAACGAGAAACGTGGCTGATCATATCAAAGTCTAGATAGCGCATCAGTTCAGGCGCGTAATAGTTAAACTCCAACTGTGGCAGTAATCGGTATGGTAAGTTATTGCTGGTTGTTAATACTTGGAAATCTCTCGCTAATAAGGACGCATCCCAGTTATCAGAACGGTAAGTCGCTTCCATTTCCTGGATTAACTGGCCGTCCTCTTTGTTACCAATGCTTGAGTCCAGATCGGTGAAATAACGAATATCACTGACTTTGGAGTAGTCGGCAGTAAACTTCCAGTTTTCTTGATAGATACCACTATGCTCAAATTGGAAGCCCCAGCGGTCACCATACTCTGGATACTTTTTATCGTCTGGCAGGTATTCAGATTTTAGTGTGCTGTAACCGAAATCAGAGAGAAAACGAAGTTCACTGTTTAACTGAGTACCACGTTCCTGCATGTACTTTAGTGTCGTTTCAAGGTCGTAGTTTGGCGCTAAGTTCCAGTAAATAGGAACTTCCATTTCGAAGCCGTCACTTGAACCGTACGAGACAGTCGGATAGAGGAAACCCGTTTTACGTGTATCACCGATTGGTACCGTCAGGAAGGGCAGATAAAACACTGGTACATTGACGATTTCAAAGCGTGGATTGTAGAAGGTTGCTTCTTCTTCGTTCTGATCAATATCTATGCTTGAAGCACGCATACGCCATGAACTATCGCCTTCAGGGCATGAAGTGATGGTGCCGTCTTCAATCTCGTAGACAGCTTTGCCGGTTTTAGCCACATAAACAGCTTCACCACGACCAGGTTCACACAGGAACTGGTAGTTGGTGTTCTCTAACGTCACTTCCTCTGTGGTGAGGTTGTTGGTCGCTTTGTCAGAAATTGTTTTGACTTCGCCATCGCTAAAGGTAACGTTACCTTCAGCAACAACAATATTATCTTGCTGATGCAGGGTTACGTTGTCTGCCTGCATGCGTTTTTTACCCTGTACCACCACAACATTACCGCGGTAGGTTGCTTTATCACCGTTTATGGCTTCTAAGCTGTCCGCTTCTACATTAACGGGTAGTTGATTTGGGTTATCTGGCTCAGGTTCGTTGATCAAACATTGATCTATAGCGGGCAGTTCCTGCACACTATCGTCTAACATAGTTTCTGCTTGAGTCTGAGGCACTACAAAAGCAGCACTGATTGAAGCGGCTAACAAGGTGCGTGGAAAACGTAACATCGAGTTTTACTATCCTGTTGAACTTGATATATCCGGTGAATAGGTGACCGAATGTAAAATAAAACGGTCCTTATAATAAAGTAATTTACAGCTTACGGCACTATCAGACCGCTTCGTGAAGAAAAAATTCAGAGATTGAGAGCACATAATGCATATTTTCGGCAAAATTCTCGGCACATTTTTTGGTTTCTTGTTTGGAGGAGCCTTTGGTGCAGTATTCGGTTTATTTTTAGGGCACCAATTCGATAAAGCCCGACGTCTGCGCCAGGCAGGTTTCAATAGTGGCTTTGGCAGCGGTCCAAGTCAGGCTGAGCGCCAGGAAGAGTTCTTTAAAGCTGCTTTTGCGGTTATGGGTCATGTTGCTAAGGCGAAAGGGCAGGTGACGCGTGAAGAGATTCAACTTGCCAGCACTATGATGGATAGAATGAGTTTGCATGGTGAACAACGTAAAGCGGCTCAGGATGCATTCCGTGAAGGTAAAGAGAGCGACTTCCCGCTAGAAACGGTATTAGAGCGTGTGCGCATTTCTGCTGGTGGACGTTTCGACTTAATGCAGTTCTTTCTTGAGCTACAGATCTCTGCAGCCTTTGCCGATGGAGATGTTCACCCAAGTGAGCGTAATGTTTTACATAAGATAGCACGTGGACTGGGCTTTTCATCTGAACAGCTAGAGCAGCGTTTACGCATGCAAGAAGCAGCATTCCGATTCCAACAGGGTGGTTTTGGCGGTCAGGGCGGTGGCAGTTATTCTAACCAGTCAGGCGGCAATTGGCAGCAGGCATCAACAGCGGATCAATTGAGTGATGCCTATAAACTGCTAGGTGTTGATAGTAGTGCCGATGCGAAGAGCGTTAAGCGTGCTTATCGTAAGCTTATGAATGAACATCACCCAGATAAGCTGATGGCAAAAGGCTTGCCTCCAGAGATGATGAATGTTGCTAAAGAGAAAGCTCAAGAGATACAGAATGCTTACGACTTAATTAAGAAAGCAAAAGGTTTCTAGTTGAGTCGAACATAATTGCTGGCAATGATAAAGGCCTGAAAGCGTCATCGCTCTCAGGCCTTTTGCTATTTAGCCCAGCTGCCACCCAGAACGAAAAAAGCCTGATGAATTTCTTCATCAGGCTTTTCGAATATGGTGGCCCCTCGCAGACTTGAACTGCGGACCAATCGATTATGAGTCGACTGCTCTAACCACTGAGCTAAGGGGCCATATAGGGCAATGATTATAGGGGATGAGGATCTAGCTGTCTAGCCAGTAAGAGGGATAAATGCGCTTAGTTTTTATCCACTTAAATCATTAAGATATAAAAAAGGTGAGCTTTAGCCCACCTTTTAACCGATTGTAGCAAAAATACGAATTTACTTACTCGTCTAGGAAGCTGCGCAGAGTCTCTGAACGGCTTGGGTGACGTAGCTTACGTAGCGCTTTTGCTTCGATCTGACGGATACGTTCACGAGTAACGTCGAACTGCTTACCAACTTCTTCTAGAGTGTGGTCAGTGTTCATATCGATACCGAAACGCATACGCAGTACTTTTGCTTCACGAGGCGTCAGACCAGCCAGAACATCTTTAGTTGCCACTTTCAGACTTGTTGCTGTTGCAGAGTCTAGTGGTAGTTCTAGAGTGGTATCCTCGATAAAGTCACCTAGATGCGAATCTTCGTCGTCACCGATTGGTGTCTCCATTGAGATTGGCTCTTTAGCGATCTTAAGTACCTTACGGATCTTATCTTCTGGCATCTGCATGCGTTCTGCCAGTTCTTCCGGTAGAGGCTCACGACCCATCTCTTGCAGCATTTGACGAGAGATACGGTTAAGCTTGTTGATCGTTTCGATCATGTGTACCGGAATACGAATCGTACGTGCTTGGTCTGCAATCGAGCGAGTGATCGCCTGACGGATCCACCAAGTTGCGTAAGTCGAGAATTTGTAACCACGACGGTATTCAAACTTATCTACTGCTTTCATCAGACCGATGTTACCTTCCTGGATAAGATCCAAGAACTGTAGACCACGGTTGGTGTATTTCTTAGCAATAGAAATTACCAGACGTAAGTTCGCTTCAACCATCTCTTTCTTCGCACGACGAGCTTTCGCTTCACCGATAGACATACGACGGCTGATGTCTTTAATGTTTTGAACAGTTAGAGACGTCTCTTCTTCGATCACTTTCAGTTTGGCAATCGAGCGACGAATGTCATCTTCGCTACGACGAATCTTTTCTGCGTATGGTTTGTCAGACGCCAGGATTTCATCTAGCCATGCATCGCTCGACTCATTACCTGTAAACAGAGTAATGAAAGACTTCTTCGGCATCTTACCGTACTCAACTGAAGCCTTCATGATTAGGCGCTCTTGAGTACGTACGCGTTCCATTGAAGTGCGTAGTTCTTCAACCAGGTAGTCAAACTGTTTTGGTGTCAGACGGAACTCTTTAAATACGTCTAATACAAGCTCGTGAGCGATTTGCGCTTTCGGGCTTTCGTTACCGTATTCGTTACACGCTAGCTGGAAGTTCTGGAAAGTGTTGCGTAGTGCGGTAAACTTCTCAAGAGCAAGTTCAGGATCGATACCTGTATCTTCTTCTTCCTCTTCAGAGTCATCACTATCTTCTTCTTCATCTTCCGCGTCTTCGTCTTCAAGCTCAGACTCTGCAAGCTCAGAACCGATGTGTGTTGCAGTTGGTGCTGCTGTTTCATCTGCATCTGGGTCAACAAAACCAGTGATTAGGTCTGTTAGACGTAGCTCTTCTGCCTGAACTTTATCAAATTGCTCAAGAATGTATGGGATAGTGCCCGGATACTCTGCCACTGCATTTTGAACTTGGTTAATACCATCTTCAATACGCTTTGCGATATCGATCTCGCCTTCACGAGTCAATAGTTCAACAGTACCCATTTCACGCATGTACATACGTACTGGGTCTGTGGTGCGGCCGATCTCATTTTCTACGCTAGATAGCGCAGCAGCTGCAGCTTCTGCTGCATCTTCATCGGTGATTGTATCGTCGTCATTCAGTGCAAGATCATCAGCATCTGGAGCAGTTTCTACTACTCGGATGCCCATATCGTTGATCATCTGAATGATATCTTCGACCTGCTCTGAATCTACGATTTCTGCTGGCAGGTGGTCGTTTACTTCTGCGTAGGTCAGATAGCCTTGTTCCTTGCCTTTAATGACAAGTTGTTTTAGCTGTGACTGCGGATTTTGATCCATAGACGGTATCCAACTTAGTATCTGGTGAAGGAATTAGTATGCGAGTTGCAAACCACACATCTTAACAAATTAATTGATTGCTGACTATCCGAACAGGGTTACGCTTTTAAATCTAGCATTAACGCTAGCAGCTCCCTTCTCTCTTCGGTTGATAAACCGACACTTCTTTCTTTGGCCTGCAGATTTTCAATTTGTTTTTCAACGCACTGGGCAAGAATTTTGTCCAGCGAGTCTAAAAATATATCTTTTTCGTTGTCTTCGTCGAGGGGGATTTCCCACCCTGCAAGACGTGACAATAATGCCTCATGGCTCGTATTTCGCCAGCATTCAAGTAGCTGACCCGTTGTTATATTGGGATGCTGATGACAATATTCAAGCACTTCAACAAATAAACTTAGACCAGGGACTGTTAACTCTCTCACAGTTGAGAGATCCGGTACCATTTCAGCATAGCTCGGATTTTGAATAAGCAAAGCGATCACTTCGCGCATTGGAGTCCGTTTGATCTCTTTATGTGGCTGAGGTCGAGAATCGTTAGTTTTTTTGCGAGCCTGACGCAGCCTGTTATCAAATCCGGTTCTTTCATCCAAAAGTTTCTCAAGTAGCTCTTGAAAGTACGGATCCGGGATTTTATCGATCAACGCACTAGCGTGAGCTCTGAGGGCTGATTTACCTTCGTTGCTACCCAGATTTAACTGATGAAGCTCGATAAGATTATCAAACAGATAGCTAGAAAGAGGAGTCGCTTGTTCTACTTCTTGTTCAAATGCATCTTTACCGTGCTTACGGATAAAGCTGTCAGGGTCTTCACCATCAGGTAAAAACAGGAACTTAAGCGTGTTACCGGTTTTTAAATATTGCAGCGCATTTTCAAGCGCGCGCCATGCCGCATCTTTACCAGCTCTGTCGCCGTCATAACAACAAACTACAGTATTGGTTTGGCGGAACAGTAACTGAATATGATCGCCCGTGGTCGATGTACCTAGTGAAGCAACTGAGTAATCGACACCGTACTGAGCGAGAGCCACCACATCCATATAGCCTTCAACCACCAGGATCTTTGACGGTTCTCGATGAGCCTGCATCACCTCGTACAGACCATAAAGCTCTTTACCTTTATGGAAGATCGGTGTTTCAGGTGAGTTAAGGTATTTAGGTGTACCGTCGCCAATCACTCGACCACCAAAGCCGATAACTCGTCCGCGTCGGTCGCGAATTGGGAACATAACTCGACCACGGAAACGGTCATAGCGGTTGCCGTTATCGTTCTCGATCAACATTCCGCCAGAAATCAGCATGTCCTGAGTCTGAGGCGTCTGGCCAAAGTTTTTACGAACTAAATCCCATTCGTCAGCCACATAGCCGATACCAAATTTCTGTACGATTTGGCCAGATAGGCCGCGATCTTTCAGGTAGTCGATGGCAACTTTGCTTTTCGGCTGCTTGAGCTGATCTCGATAGAACTGAGCAATACTGCCCATAATATCGTAGAGATTACGCTTTTGTTCAGAGTTAGCCTGAGGTTGATTAGATTGAAAACCACCACCTTGGCGTTGTTCTCTTGGGACATCTAAACCGAGAGATGAAGCGAGTTCTTCAATTGCCTCGACAAAGTCTAAGCGCTCGTACTCCATCATAAAATCAATCGCGTTGCCGTGCACACCACAGCCAAAACAGTGATAGAACTGTTTCTCTTGGGAAACACTAAACGAAGGTGTTTTCTCGTTGTGGAATGGGCAGCAGGCGCCGTAGTTTTTGCCTTTTTTCTTAAGTTTTACGCGAGCATCGATAATGTCGACGATATCGAGTCGAGCAAGGAGGTCATCAATGAAACTTCGAGGGATGTGTCCTGCCATAAAACCTTAGAAAAACGCACTAACAAATTGAAAGGATAGATACAAACAAGCCGCGCATTCCGAAGGATAGCACGGCTTGTTGCAATAGGGTGGGAGATTAAGCCAGTTTAGCGCGAACTAAACCACTTACTTTACCCATATCTGCACGCCCTTGGATTTGAGGCTTAAGAACGCCCATCACTTTACCCATGTCTTGCATGCCCGCAGCACCAGACTCTGCAATTGCACTTTCAACAAGTGCAGCAACTTCATCTTCAGTTAGCGGCTGAGGCATAAAGTCCTCAAGTACAGTGATTTCTGCTTTCTCAGCGTCTGCTAAATCTTGACGATTAGCAGCTTCAAATTGAGCGACAGAGTCGCGACGCTGTTTAACCATTTTAGTTAGCACAGCAAGAATGTCATCGTCACCCAGAGTAATCTGTTCGTCGACTTCACGTTGCTTAATTGCTGACAGAGCTAAACGGATAGTGCCAAGGCGCGGTTTGTCCTTGGCTTTCATCGCTAATTTTTGCTCTTCTTTGAGTTTGTCAATCAGAGCCATAACTAGAATCCTTTTGGACTTAGTTATTAGTACAGGCGAACGCGACGAGCGTTTTCGCGAGCTAGCTTCTTAGCGTGACGCTTTTGAGCTGCTGCTTTAGCGCGTTTGCGAACTGTAGTTGGTTTTTCGTAGTGCTCACGACGACGCACTTCAGAAAGGATACCTGCTTTTTCGCAAGAGCGTTTGAAACGACGTAGTGCAACGTCGAACGGTTCGTTTTCACGTACTTTAACTACTGGCATATGCCTTTCACCTCAGGGGTTAATTCGTTAATGCTGACTTCACAGTACTTAGCTTAGTCGCTAGGTCTACAATCAGCTTGATCAAAAATGGTGCGGAATTTTAATCCGATCACACTGGCTTTGTAAAGTATTTTGTTGGGTAGAGTTTGCACAAAATTTGTTTGAGAAGCTAAGGCGAGGTAAGATTGCGCCAATTTTGAATTAGAGACAAAGACATCCAGGGTAAACCATGCGCATTATTGGTATCGAAACCTCTTGTGATGAAACGGGAATCGCCATTTACGATGATGAGAAAGGCCTACTTTCTCATCAACTATATAGCCAGGTAAAACTGCATGCCGATTACGGTGGTGTTGTTCCTGAGTTGGCATCACGTGATCACGTTAAGAAAACTATCCCGTTGATTAAGGCTGCGATGGCAGAAGCAAACCTGACACCGAAAGATATTGATGGTGTGGCTTATACTGCTGGTCCGGGTCTTGTTGGTGCACTTTTGGTTGGTGCTACTATTGGTCGTAGTCTGGCGTATGCATGGGGCGTTCCTGCTGTGCCTGTACACCATATGGAAGGCCACTTGCTCGCGCCTATGCTTGAAGATAACCCTCCACCGTTCCCGTTTGTCGCGGTATTGGTATCAGGAGGGCATTCAATGATGGTCGAAGTTAAAGGCATTGGTGAATACAAAATCCTTGGCGAATCGATTGATGATGCGGCCGGCGAAGCGTTTGATAAAACCGCTAAGCTAATGGGACTTGACTACCCAGGAGGTCCGCTTTTATCTAAGTTGGCAGAAAAAGGCACGCCTGGTCGATTTAAGTTCCCTCGACCAATGACTGACCGCCCGGGTCTGGATATGAGTTTCTCTGGCCTGAAAACATTTACCGCTAACACTATTGCAGCGAATGGTGATGACGAGCAAACCCGTGCTGATATCGCATTAGCGTTTGAAGAAGCGGTGTGTGCAACGCTAACAATTAAATGTAAGCGAGCACTTGAACAGACTGGCTTTAAACGTATCGTTATCGCTGGTGGGGTAAGTGCCAACCGCAGATTGCGTGCTGACTTAGAACAGCTAGCGAAGAAAATCGGTGGCGAAGTTTATTACCCGAGAACAGAGTTCTGTACTGACAACGGTGCAATGATTGCCTATGCAGGTATGCAGCGCCTGAGAAATGGTGAAGTTGCAGACCTTTCTGTTCAAGCGACACCACGCTGGCCGATCGACCAGCTTGAGCCTATTGCTTAAGATTAATCGCGTACAATAAATAAAGGTCGCCTCATTTGGCGACCTTACTGTATCTATCATCCGAGCTGTTGATTAGCGAAATAATGATAGGCTGCACTTTTTGAAATACTATCGGGATAACAAGAGATGAATAAGTTTGCCATCGATGGATGTGAAATGGCCTACCAAGATGTTGGTCAGGGGCCGGTAATTGTGTTTGGTCATAGCTATTTGTGGGACAGCAAAATGTGGGCTCCACAGGTTGAAGCACTGAGCCAGCACTACCGTTGTATTGTCCCAGAACTATGGGCACACGGTCATTCTGACTTTGCGCCTGGCTCAACTCGCTCATTAGCGGACTACGCTCAGCAAATTCTTGCGTTGATGGATCATCTTGATATTGAAACTTTCTCTCTGGTTGGATTGTCAGTCGGTGGTATGTGGGGGACTGAACTAGTCTCATTAGCGCCGCAACGCGTGAAGTCTTTGGTTCTGATGGACACATTTGTTGGTTTAGAACCTGAAGTTACCCATAAAAAGTATTTTGCTATGCTCGATACAATTAGTCAGGTGCAGGCAGTACCTGAACCTATTGTTGAAGCTGTGACACCACTCTTTTTTGCTAACGATGTTCAGCAGGACAACCCTCAACTCGCTGAGCAATTCGCTCAATATCTAATGGCACTGAAAGGCGAACAAGCTGCTGAGATTGCGCGAGTAGGGCGTATGGTGTTTGGTCGTCGCGATCAGATAGAAGAGATTGAGAAGTTTGCTCTACCGGTTCTGATTGCTGTTGGGCAGGAAGACAAGCCACGTCCAGTATTAGAGTCTTACCTGATGCACGATAGCATTAGTGGCTCTGAGCTGATTCAAATTCCTAAGGCTGGCCATATTTCTAACCTGGAGCAGCCAGAGTTTGTGACTGAGATGCTGATAAACTTCTTAGACAGACATCACGCCTAACCGCCAAATGAAAACAAAGCCTCACTAAGAGGCTTTGTTTAATCCATTCTTCTTTTCTCCGACCTTTGGTTCGGTACCTTCCAATAAACGCTTAATATTCTGATGATGACGAAAAACGATCAGGCAGCACAGCATGGCTACTGGTAACGTATATTGTGGTTTGATCATCCAGGTATAAAAAGGCGCCAGCAATACGGTAACCAGTGCAGCTAAAGATGAGTAACGAAACAGAAAAGCGACACTGAGCCATGTTGCAATGATCATTGCCGTAAGATCTAATCCGATCGGCGCGATAGCACCCAACGCAGTAGCAACTCCTTTACCACCTTTAAAGTGAAAGAAGATAGGGTACATATGGCCAAGACAGGCCGCGATAGCGATAACGCCGAGGAGAATAGAGTCGATACCTAAGAAGTAACCGCCCCAAACAGGAATAGTCCCTTTAAGCATGTCGCACAGTAGAACCGCGACGGCAGCTTTCTTACCACCGATACGCAGCACATTGGTCGCTCCCGGATTATTGGAGCCAACGCCACGAGGATCCGGTAGCCTTAGCACGCGACAAATCAGAACCGCACTCGAGATCGAGCCTAACAGATAGGCTGAAATGATCATAACCAGTGCTAGTGGGGTCATAGTAGAGTAACTCGTCTGAAACAGGTGTTAGCCAAGCAAGTAACTGATATCATATCGCGCCTGACGCTCTCAAACTACACATGTACGGGGTTTGAGATACAAATTGTACGACTTTTTACCTAAATTGGGTATCCGACCTCTAAGGAAGTAACAGATGGATAAAGTATTTATCGAGCAATTGGAAGTAATTACAACGATCGGTGTGTACGACTGGGAGCAAGAGATTAAGCAAAAGCTAGTGCTTGATATTGAAATGGCTCATGACAACCGCCCAGCGGGCAAGAGTGATGATGTTGTTGATGCGCTTGATTACGCTCAGGTGAGTTCAGCTGTTCTGTCTCATATTGAAGGTGGACGTTTTTTGCTTGTTGAGCGTGTAGCAGAAGAAATTGCAGAACTCATCATGACTCGCTTTAGTGTTCCTTGGATTAAGATCCGTCTGACCAAACCGGGAGCAGTGCCACAGGCAAAAGGTGTTGGTGTTGTTATTGAACGAGGCCATGCATGATAACGGCTTATATTGGTATTGGCTCCAATATTGATAGACGCAAACATATTCAGGCTGCAATTGAAGAGTTACGAGCCTTAGGTCAGGATGTACGAATTTCGACCATTTTTGAATGTGAAGCGGTAGGTTTTGAAAGCCACGCATTTTATAACTTGGTGGTAGAAATGAAAACCGAGTTGAGTTTGACAGAATTTTCACGCCAGCTGCGTGATATTGAGCTTAAATGGGGACGCGCTGCGGATGCGGGGAAATTTGAGCCGAGAACTGTTGATCTCGACATCATTTTGTTTGGCGAGCAGGTATCTAGTGCTAAACCAGAGCTGCCACGAAGTGATATATTCAAATATGCCTTTGTTCTTCAACCTCTTATGGAGCTTTGCCCACAACTCGTGGTGCCACAAGATGGACGAACTATCGAACAGATCTGGCAGCAGTCTGATTTTTCCGTTGCTCTTGAACCCGTCGCCCAGTGGTTCAACTAACATAATTACGAGATTTTAATGAGTTACTTCGAAGCCTTTATTCTTGCTCTTATTCAAGGCCTGACAGAGTTTTTGCCGATTTCGAGTTCCGCTCACCTGATCCTCCCTTCTGCTATCTTAGGTTGGCAAGATCAGGGACTGGCATTTGATGTTGCCGTTCATGTCGGCACCTTAGCTGCCGTAGTTATCTACTTCCGTAGTGAAGTCGTGAGCCTGTTGAGTGCTTTCTTTGCGTCTATTTTTAAAGGTGAGCGTAGTAAAGAGTCGAAATTAGCCTGGATGATATTACTCGCGACAATCCCTGCGTGTATTTTTGGCTTACTAATGAAAGATTTTATTGAGCTTTACTTACGTAGTGCATGGGTGATTGCAACCACAACCATAGTGTTTGGTTTGTTACTTTGGTACGTAGATAAGAACGCTAAGTTAGTTGATGATGAATACCAATCTGACTGGAAGAAAGCCCTGTTTATTGGCGTCAGCCAGGCTTTGGCTATGATTCCTGGTACTTCCCGATCTGGTGCGACAATCACTGCGGCGCTTTATCTGGGCTTTACCCGTGAAGCGGCAGCGCGTTTTTCATTCCTAATGTCTATTCCGATTATCCTGTTAGCTGGTGGTTATTTGGGTCTTAAGTTAGTCACGAGTGGTGAGCCTATTCATTTCGGCTTCTTGCTGACCGGCATCGTGACCTCATTTATCAGCGCTTATATCTGTATTCACTTCTTCCTGAAGTTAATCTCTCGTATGGGAATGACCCCGTTTGTCATTTATCGTTTAGTGCTGGGTTTCGGACTGATTGCTTTCCTGACTCTAAACTAACGGATTCATTTCCAAGCTAATCTTTACCAAGGCCACATAGCTCAATCTCGCGCCAGCTGCGACATTGTGGTATATATGTGGTCTTGATCTTTTCTCTTCTTTGATTAACGGTATGCGAATTTTTGCACTGACCTTAAGCTTAATTCTAGGCTGGTTACAATTTGAACTGTGGTTTGGAAAAAATGGTATTTCCGATTTCCAGGCAGTGAATGCGGAGACGCAGGTTCAGCATCAAGTGAATAACAACCTCCAAGCCAGAAACAACGAAATGTTTGCAGAAATAGATGACTTACGCCAAGGGCTTGATGCCATTGAAGAGCGTGCTCGACACGAACTAGGCATGATCAAAGAAGGTGAAACATTTTATCGTATCGTTGGAGAGAGTAATTAATGTCTGATTCCTCCTCTTTGTCTTTGGTAGCAGTCGTACCTGCTGCTGGTGTGGGCAGTCGTATGCAGGCAGACCGCCCAAAGCAATATCTTAAAATCTCGGGAAAAACCATTCTTGAGCACACCATAGAGAAACTCCTGACTCACCCCGCTGTCGAAAAGGTAATCGTTGCCATTAGTGATGATGATCCTTATTACCCTCAACTCAGTCTGGCAACGAATCCTGACGTAATAAGAGTGTCTGGGGGTAAAGAGCGGGCAGATTCAGTGTTATCGGCACTCGACTATATTGAGAGCAATGAGTTGGCACAATGGGCCATGGTCCATGATGCGGCGCGTCCTTGTGTTTGTCTGAACGATATTGACAACCTCATTGGGGCGGCTGAAGCAAACCAGCTTGGTGGCATTCTTGCGACGCCAGTAAGAGACACGATGAAACGAGCAAATGCTCAACAAAATATCGATCATACGGTTGATAGGGAAGCTTTGTGGCATGCACTAACTCCACAACTATTTAGAGCTCAACCGCTAACTCAAGCTTTGTCACAGGCCCTCGAACAAGGTGTCCAAATTACTGATGAAGCGTCTGCTATTGAATGGCTCGGGGAAACGCCTGCCTTAGTTAAAGGCCGAGCGGATAATATAAAAATAACTCAACCGGAAGATTTAGCGTTAGCTGAGTTTTATCTTACGCGAAATTAAGGATAACTCATGATTCGAATTGGCCACGGCTTTGATGTACACAAATTTGGTGGGGAAGGCCCAGTGATTATCGGTGGCGTCGCGGTACCTTATGAACAGGGTCTGATAGCCCATTCTGATGGTGACGTAGCCTTGCACGCATTGTGTGATGCTTTACTAGGTGCAATTGCTGCTGGGGATATCGGTCGTCACTTCCCTGATACTGATGATAAATGGAAAGGTGCAGACAGTCGTGAACTGCTGCGTGATGTGTACCGTCGAGTTCGCGAGCAAGGTTATGTGTTAGGTAATGCCGACATTACCATCATCGCTCAAGCACCAAAAATGGCACCTCACATCGAAACCATGTGTCAGGTAATTGCTCAAGACCTTGAGACAGAACTTAGCAATATCAATGTTAAAGCGACAACGACTGAGCGTTTAGGATTTACCGGACGCAAAGAAGGCATTGCAACTGAAGCAGTTGTATTATTAGTTAAAGAATAAATCAGCTTATTGAACCTGGATTATATTGATACATAGCCATGTTCAGTAACGGAAACCAATATGTCCGATATATTATCTTCACTGGCTTACTTAAACGGTAAGCCTGCTTCCCAAGGCAAACTAAAAGCGAAACCAGAACATTTTCAGGTAAACGAAGACTTAGGCTTTGAGTTTACTGGCAGTGGTGAGCACTTAATGGTGCGCATCCGTAAAACTGGCGAAAACACGAGTTTTGTTGCCAATGAAATTGCTAAAGCTTGCGGTGTTAAATCGAAGGATGTCAGCTGGGCTGGCCTTAAAGATCGCCACGCTGTTACTGAGCAATGGTTGAGTATTCATCTGCCTAAAGGTGAAGAGCCAGACTTTTCAACTTTTCTGGCTCAGTACCCAAGTATTGAAATTCTGGCAACGGCTCGACATAACAAAAAACTACGTCCGGGTGATTTGGTTGGCAACCAGTTTGTTGTCACTATTTCTGAAGTGACCAATGTCGCTGACGTTGTGCTGCGATTAGAGGCAGTAAGTAAAACCGGTGTACCAAACTATTTCGGCAGCCAGCGTTTTGGTAATCAAGGTAATAACCTGGATGAAGCGCGTCGCTGGGGACGTGAGAATGTTCGAACTCGTAACCAGAATAAACGTAGTCTGTTCTTGTCAGCCGCTCGCTCATGGATCTTTAACTCGATCGTGTCGGATAGAATTGAGAAAGGGCTGTTTTCAACTGCTGTAGATGGTGATCTGATTCAGGGCGACAGTGGGCTACAACTTGTTGATTTAGACTCTCTTGAATCAACAAATAACCTGCTAGCACAAGGTGAGGCTCAACTTACAGCAGCGCTGGCTGGTGATAATGACCTACCAACCAAGAGTCAGGCCTTGCAGCTTGAGCAGCCGCACTTAGATGCAGAGCCAGATCTTATGGCGCTTATCCGTGGTAACAGAATGCGTCATGATCGTCGTCAGATCGCTTTGATGCCGCAAGATCTAGCATGGCAAGTCGATGGCGATAATGTGACGCTCACATTCTCTCTTGATGCTGGTTGCTTTGCTACGGCAATCATTCGTGAACTGGTTGAAGAAATTGAAGTGGAGCGCCACTACCAATGAGCGATAAATCTCTCAAAATCTTAATCAGTAATGATGACGGTGTTCACGCTGAGGGAATACACACCCTCGCTGATTCACTGCGTGATATGGCTGAGGTAACCATAGTTGCTCCGGATCGTAACCGTTCGGGAGCATCAAACTCTCTGACGCTAGAGCAGCCATTGCGTGTCAACGAGATTGCTCCACAAATTTTTTCAGTTCAGGGCACACCAACTGACTGTGTGCACTTTGCTCTTAATGAGCTGATGAAAGATGACTTGCCGGATTTGGTGCTTACCGGCATCAATCATGGTGCTAACCTTGGCGACGATGTGCTCTATTCGGGTACAGTAGCTGCCGCAATGGAAGGTCATTTCCTTGGCGTTCAGGCAATAGCTTTCTCTATAGTAGGCAAACATCACTTTGCGACGGCTGCGAAAATTGCGCGTCAATTAGTTGCTCAGCACGCTGCATCGCCAATTCCGACTAATCGTCTGCTTAATGTTAATGTTCCAGACGTCGAGTTTGAGCAATTGAAAGGGACTTTAGTGACACGACTTGGTGCGCGCCATCACGCCGAGGCAATGATTAAGCAGAAAGATCCACGTGGTCATGATATTTATTGGTTGGGTCCTCCGGGCAAAGAGCAAGATGCAGGAGAAGGAACAGACTTTTATGCGATTGAGCAAGGTTGTGTTTCTATTACGCCACTTCAGGTCGATCTTACTGCCCATGAATCTCTTTCAAGTATGGATAACTGGTTAAAGGATAAGTAACAATGGTCAACCCACATGCTGACAGATTAATCGACTTTCTTGTCGCGAGTGGCATCCGAGATCAAAAGGTACTTGATGCTATTTACCGTTTGCCAAGAGAGCAGTTTGTCTCTCAGGCCATGATGCATCAAGCCTACGACAATAATGCCCTACCAATTGGTCAGGGGCAGACTATTTCACAACCCTATATCGTTGCCAAAATGACTGAAATGCTAGAGCTGAATCGCGATAGTAATGTGCTGGAAATCGGTACAGGTTCGGGTTATCAAACAGCGGTGTTGGCGCAGCTTGTTGATCACGTCTATTCAATCGAGCGTATTAAGGCCTTACAGTGGGAGGCGAAAAGACGCCTAAAGCAACTGGATATCTACAACATCTCGACAAAGCATGGTGATGGTTGGCAAGGCTGGCTTGCGAAAGGACCATTCGATGCCATTATCGTCACTGCAGCGGCGGAGTCTGTACCTTCGGCGTTGCTCGCACAGTTGAAAGATGAAGGCATCATGATTATCCCAGTAGGGACGGAGGATCAGCAGTTGCTGAAAATTACTCGCCAAGGCGACGAGTTCCTATCTGAGGTGATTGAGATGGTACGTTTTGTTCCTTTAGTTGCGGGTGATCTTGCATAGCAATGAAGCGTTGTTCAGTCTTATTTCTAATTCTAGGCCTAAGCAGCATATTATTTGGATGTGCTGCTCATTCTCCTGCGCCAGTCTCTGGCCTGAAAAAAGACTATAGCTCTGTTTCCCGTGGCAGCTATCGCGGCAGCTACTATCAAGTTGAAAAGGGTGACACACTTTACTTCATTGCTTATGTCACCGATAAAGACGTCAATGAGATCATTCGCAACAACGCACTTAAAGCACCTTATACTATTTACCCGGGGCAAAAGCTTAAGCTATGGCAACCAGCTTATAATGCCCCTGCGTACGGTGGAACAGGGGCTGGAGTAGCCGTTGCTGCTGCTACAGTGCCATCTGCAGCGAAAAGTAGTGCCACATCGAGCAAAAACTCTAATCAAAAGGTTAGCTCAACCAGTTCAAAAAATAGTCAAGCTCCAGCTAAAAAAGATCCTCCAAAGAAGGTTGATCAATCGAAATCAAAGGAGTATGTTGGTTCTACAACTAAACAAAAAGTAACCAATACAGCCAACAAATCAACTTCAAACAACAACAAAATTTCCAAGTGGTTATGGCCAACTAAAGGGAGAGTAATCAAAAACTTTTCTGCTGGAGATCAAGGGAATAAAGGGATTGATATCGCAGGACAGCGTGGTCAGTCTATCGTATCAACAGCAGGTGGCACCGTCGTTTATTCCGGCAATGCGCTACGTGGTTACGGTAATCTCGTGATTATTAAACATAACGACAATTACCTCAGTGCATATGCACATAACGATAGGTTGCTAGTACACGAAGGACAAAGTGTAAAAGCAGGCCAAAAGATCGCAACAATGGGCAGCTCAGGAGCAAGTAGTGTCCGATTGCACTTTGAAATTCGCTATCAAGGTAAGTCAGTAAATCCAAAACGCTACTTACCATAGAAATTTACTATTGGGGTAAAATAGCGACATTAGACGTAGTAATGTCTTGCTAGCTCGCCAGGGGGAGGCGCTATGAGTATCAGCAATGCAGCAACGAAAGTCGAACAATTCGAAGTTGGCGAAGAAACGATGGACACGTTTCAGGCCACCGAATCCACTAAACCTACACCAACCGAAGACGTCAAAGAAGAGTTTGATGCATCGACGAAAAGTCTGGATGCAACCCAACTCTACTTAGGCGAAATTGGCTTTTCTCCACTACTTACCGCTGAAGAAGAAGTTCTTTATGCTCGCCGTGCTCTTCGCGGAGATGAGGCAGCACGTAAACGAATGATTGAAAGTAATCTACGTTTAGTGGTTAAGATTTCTCGTCGTTATAGCAACCGTGGTCTCGCTCTATTGGATTTGATTGAAGAGGGCAACCTGGGTTTAATTCGCGCGGTTGAGAAGTTTGATCCAGAACGTGGCTTCAGATTTTCTACTTATGCTACATGGTGGATCCGCCAAACTATCGAGCGAGCTCTGATGAATCAGACTCGTACTATCCGTTTACCCATCCATGTAGTTAAAGAGCTAAACATCTACTTACGTACCGCTCGTGAACTTTCTCAGAAGCTTGACCATGAGCCAACTGCTGAAGAAATCGCGACACAGCTTGATAAGCCGGTCGATGATGTAAGTAAAATGCTGCGCCTTAATGAACGCATTAGTTCTGTAGATACGCCTATTGGCGGCGATGGCGAAAAAGCGCTGCTTGATATTATTCCTGACATCAACAACTCAGATCCTGAGGTTTCGACTCAGGATGACGATATCAAAAACTCACTGATCCATTGGTTAGATGAACTTAACCCTAAACAGAAAGAGGTGCTGGCGCGTCGTTTTGGTCTGCTGGGTTATGAGCCTTCCACTCTCGAAGAGGTAGGGCGTGAAATTAATCTGACTCGTGAGCGAGTTCGTCAGATTCAGGTAGAGGGTCTACGTCGCTTAAGAGAAATCCTGATTAAGCAGGGGCTGAATATGGAAAACCTATTTAGCGTGACTGAAGATTAAACTCGAATCATTGAGCATAAAAAAGCCTTGGATAATCCAAGGCTTTTTTGATTTTTGTTGTCCTGCCCTAAATAAGGCTTACGCTTACTTTGCCTTCAAGTTGGGAAAGACTTTCACTAACTTGATACGGTTTTCTTCTAGTTCGACGATTTCCATCGGGTGACCGGAAACCTGTACACTTAGGTGGCTCTCAGGAATATCTTCCAGATGTTCAAGAATCAAACCATTCAGGGTTCTCGGACCATCTGTCGGAAGCGTCCACTTTAAGCCTTTATTTATGTCACGGATGTTCGCACTGCCCTCAATCAGGAAGCTGCCATCACCTTGTGGGGTGATCTCATCAGATAAACTTGGCGCAATGGATGTGGTGAACTCACCAACGATCTCTTCGAGAATATCTTCTAAAGTGATCAGACCGATAATATCGCCGTATTCGTCAACAATCAGACCAATACGCTCTTTATTACGCTGAAACTTAAGTAGCTGAACATTGAGTGGGGTGCTCTCAGGAATAAAGTAAACCTCATCAGCCGCACGCAGCAGCGTCTCTTTAGTAAACTCATTCTTCTCTAACATCAGTCGGTAAGATTCGCGTAAGCGCAACATACCAACCACTTCGTCAATTTGGTCGCGGTAAAGAACCACTCGGCCATGAGGAGAGTGGGTCAATTGACGTACGATAGACTTCCAGTCGTCATTAATATCAATGCCCGTGATCTCATTGCGTGGAACCATGATGTCATTCACGGTCACATGTTCAAGATCCAGTATTGAAATCAGCATGTCCTGGTGACGACGTGGGATCAGGCTTCCAGCTTCATTCACGACGGTTCGCAGCTCTTCTGAGCTCAAGTGATCTTCTGCACCGTGATCCGCTTTTATACCGAGTAGACGAATAAAGCCATTAGTGATGAAGTTGACCAACATGACGAGCGGTGAAAGCACCTTCATCAGGATCGTCAGTAGGATACTGCTGGCATAGGAGACCCGCTCTGGGTATAAGGCTGCAAGTGTTTTCGGAGTGACTTCAGCAAAGACCAGTATCACTAAGGTGAGCACACCGGTCGCAATGGCGACACCTAAATCGCCGAATAAGCGCATGCCGAGAATAGTGGCAATAGCAGAGGCAAGAATATTGACTAAGTTGTTACCGATTAAGATTAAACCGATAAGGCGATCAGGGCGATCAAGCAGTTTTTCTACACGTTTGGCACCCTTATGGCCAGTATTGGCTAGGTGCTTGAGTCGGTATCGGTTCAGAGCCATCATCCCTGTCTCGGAACCGGAAAAATATCCTGAAATAACAATAAGACACGCGAGTAGCGCAAATAAGATACCCGTTGATATGTCGTCCAAAGCTTATCTTTTCCTTGTTACGTTTGGTTAATTTATGACCTAATTTGTCAGTGAAGTCAATTTCAAAAAGAGAACTGAGTATTGTAAAAGAAAGGTGCATCAGATGCACCTTTGTTAATCAATCAGTTGAGAATGATCTCGCGAACGAAGCGACTGCCAAAGTAAGCAAGAGTCAGTAAGGTCGCGCCTGCAACCGCAAACCAGGTGACCTTACGACCACGCCAGCCTTTGCGGTAGTGACCCCAGAGAAGCACTGAGTAAACAATCCAGGCAATAAAGGAGAGGATGCCTTTATGGGCTTTTCCTTGAGCAAACATATCTTGCACAAAGACAAAGCCGGTCAAGAGAGTACCTGTCAGTAACAAGTTACCAATCAAAATAATATTAAATAGCTGTCGCTCTACCATCAGTAGAGGTGGCAGATTTGGGTTAATAGCAAGAGCTTTCTTGGCTTTAAGCTTATGGTCGAGCCAGGCTAGCTGCAAAGCGTACAGAGCACCAATCGTTAAAGTGGAATAAGAGAAGAGTGCGAAAGATATGTGGATCAGCAGCTTTGGATCTTGTTCAAGGTGAGTAATAAAGGTGCTTGGAAGAAAAGCAGCTGCCATCAGATTAAGCGCAGCAAAACTATAGACCACAGGTAATAAGAACCACAGCCTGGTTTTGAGCATAGCGCCACTCATCACCAGCGAGACAATAAAGCTGATCAAAGAGGCGACGTTTAGAATACTAAGGTTCTGTCCTGAACTACCTAAAATCAGATCGCTAAGCAGCCATGCGTGAAATGCCAACGCAATGAATGCACTGACAAAGACGGTTTTAACGCGGATACCTGTTTGATGAACAAGTCCCGGGACTATAGTTGCAATCGCTAATAGATAGAGTATTGCAGCAACAACGGCGATTAGGTTGTCCATTATTCTCTATAAGCTGGTGGATTTTTAACAAATTATACCCTGCATCAACGGCTTGAGCTATGACTTATCTCTTTCATTTGCGTGACTTGAGATATCAAAAGTCATCTAGGCAGTGTCAAGCATGGGTTGGCTAAGGTATACTCATAGTAATTTGTCGCCATATATAAAGGGCGAAGCTCCTTGCAAACCGTCTAGGTAAAGAGACTAAGATGTTTGAGAATTTAACGGATCGCTTATCCAAGACGCTGAAAAATATCAGCGGTAAAGGTCGCCTGACCGAAGATAATATAAAAGAGACGTTGCGCGAAGTGCGTATGGCACTACTTGAAGCGGACGTTGCATTGCCTGTTGTACGCGATTTTATTAAACGCGTTAAAGAAGCGGCTGTCGGTGTAGAAGTTTCTAAATCGCTGACTCCTGGCCAAGAGTTCATCAAGATCGTACAGAACGAACTTGAAGGAGTGATGGGTGAGTCAAACGAAGCCCTGAACTTAGCTGCTCAACCACCTGCGGTTATCCTAATGGCGGGTCTGCAGGGTGCAGGTAAAACCACATCGGTGGGTAAACTTTCTAAGTTACTGACTGAGCGTGACAAGAAGAAAGTCTTGGTTGTGTCTGCCGACGTTTACCGTCCAGCAGCGATCAAGCAGCTTGAAACTCTTGCCACAGATGTAGGTGTTGATTTCTTCCCGTCTTCAGCTGACCAAAAGCCTATTGATATTGCTAATGCAGCAATCGACCACGCGAAGAAGAAATTCTACGACGTTCTGGTTGTCGATACGGCTGGTCGACTAGCTGTTGATGAGCAGATGATGGCTGAGATCCAAGATCTTCACTCTGCAATTAACCCAGTTGAAACCTTATTCGTTGTTGATGCGATGACAGGTCAAGATGCGGCGAACACGGCAAAAGCATTTGGTGATGCTCTGCCTCTGACTGGTGTCATCCTAACTAAGGTTGATGGTGATGCTCGTGGTGGTGCGGCTCTATCTGTTCGTCACATTACTGGTAAACCAATTAAGTTCTTAGGTGTTGGTGAGAAAACGGATGCGTTAGAACCTTTCCACCCTGATCGTGTGGCTTCACGTATCCTTGGCATGGGCGATGTTCTTTCTTTAATTGAAGACCTACAGCGCAACGTCGATACCGAAAAAGCAGAAAAGCTAGCGAAGAAGTTTAAAGAGAAAAAAGGTTTTGATCTGGAAGACTTCCGCGAGCAGCTAGGCCAGATGCAAAATATGGGCGGCATGATGGGTATGATGGATAAGCTGCCAGGTATGAGCAACTTACCAGACAACGTCAAAGATAAAGTTGATGACAAGATGTTTAAGCAGATGGAAGCAATCATCAACTCAATGACGATGAAAGAGCGTCAGCGTCCTGAACTTATCAAAGGTTCACGTAAAAAGCGTATCGCAGCGGGCTCAGGTACTCAGGTACAAGATGTTAACCGCCTACTGAAACAGTTCACCCAGATGCAAAAGATGATGAAGAAGATGCAGAAAGGTGGCATGAAAGGCATGATGCGCAACATGCAGGGCATGATGGGTGGCATGGGCGGAATGGGTGGCGGTGGCTTCAACCCATTTGGTCGATAATCCCAGTCAGCGACAATATTTCAAGGTGTTAGCTGCGTCACAAACTTAAAACCCGTTTTATGTTGGTGAAAAAGTAGCTAAAGACCTTGCATTGCTCCGGAATAAGAGTAAAATTCCGGAGCTTTATTTTGGCACGAGCCCCAAACTATTTAGCGATAAATGGTTTCTGGGGTTAATTTTATTTTTGAGAAAGCAAAGAGGACGACATGGTAACCATTCGTTTGGCACGTCACGGCGCTAAGAAGCGTCCATTTTATCAAATCGTAGTAGCGGACAGCCGCAATGCAGCAACTGGCCGTTTCATCGAGAAAGTTGGTTTCTTTAACCCAACTGCTCAAGGTCAAGAAGAAGGTCTACGTCTAGACCTAGATCGCGTTAACCACTGGGTTGGTCAAGGCGCATCTGTATCTGACCGCGTAGCTAAGCTAGTTAAAGACGCTCAAAAAGCGGCTTAATTCTTTTTAAGAAGTAGAAATTAGCTTATGTCGATGAAAGGTAAAGAAACAATGAGTGACGACAAGATTGTTGTAGGCAAGTTTGGTGCTACTTACGGCATTCGTGGTTGGCTCAAGGTTTTTTCCTACACAGACAATACTGAGAGCATATTTGATTACACCCCTTGGTTTATTAAGCAAGGTGAGAAGTGGGTCGAGTACAAAGTAGAGAGCTGGAAGCGCCATAACAAAGGTTTGGTGGTAAAGCTTGAAGATCTTGATGTGCGCGAAGAAGCGCAACTCATGACTAACTTTGAAATCTCAATTGACCCTGCGGTATTACCAGAATTGCCATCAGACGAGTTCTATTGGCGTGATTTGATTGGTATGCAAGTAGTAACCGATAAAGGTTACGATCTAGGCATTGTCTCTGACATGCTAGAAACTGGCTCCAACGATGTTTTGGTAATTAAAGCAAATCTAAAAGATGCTTTCGGGCAAAAGGAACGACTAATCCCGTTCCTTGAAGAGCAAGTGATCAAAAATATTGATCGCGAAGCTCAACGGATCGAAGTTGACTGGGATCCTGGATTCTAACTCCAAGTAACGGAGCGATTGAACAATGTGGGTCGGCGTAATTAGCCTATTTCCTGAAATGTTCCGCAGCGTTACTGATTTTGGAGTAACAGGTCAAGCGGTTAAAAAAGGTCTTTTGTCGATTGAGACATGGAATCCTCGTGATTTCACGCACGACAAACATCGCACTGTTGATGACAGACCTTATGGTGGTGGCCCTGGCATGCTAATGATGGTTCAGCCTTTGCGCGATGCTATTCATGCTGCTAAGCAAGCCTCACCTGGTAAGACGAAGGTAATCTACCTTTCACCTCAAGGTCGAAAACTTGACCAGAAAGGTGTTGAAGAGTTAGCAACAAATGAGAACTTGCTTCTGATTTGTGGCCGCTACGAAGGGGTAGATGAGCGTATCATTCAATCTGAAGTCGACGAAGAATGGTCGATTGGGGATTTTGTGATGACGGGTGGCGAAATACCAGCCATGACGTTAATTGATTCAGTTTCTCGGTTTGTTCCGGGAGTACTTGGAGACTTTGCGTCAGCGGAAGAAGACTCTTTCGCTAATGGCCTGTTAGATTGCCCTCACTATACGCGACCTGAGGTTCTGGATGATAAAGAAGTACCAGCGGTACTCAAATCTGGTAACCATAAGGATATTCGTCGCTGGCGACTAAAACAGTCGTTAGGCCGTACTTGGCTAAGAAGACCAGAGCTCCTGGAAAACCTAGCTCTGACTGACGAACAGGAACAATTACTGGCCGAATTCATTAAAGAAAATCGAGCTAAGTAACCTATTAAATTTAGTATCAGTTTATTCTAGGAATATTGAAAATGAGTAACATCATCAAAGCTCTTGAAGAAGAGCAAATGAAAAAAGACCTGCCTAACTACGCACCTGGTGACACAGTTGTTGTTCAAGTTAAGGTAAAAGAAGGTGACCGTGAGCGTCTACAGGCTTTCGAAGGCGTTGTAATCGCAATCCGTAACCGTGGTCTACACTCTGCATTCACAGTACGTAAGATTTCTAACGGTGAAGGTGTAGAGCGTACGTTCCAAACTCACTCTCCAATGGTTGATAGCATTGAAGTTAAACGCCGCGGTGCAGTACGTCGTGCCAAACTGTACTACCTACGTGAGCGTTCTGGTAAGTCAGCTCGTATTAAAGAGAAGCTTGCTAAGAAGTAATGCTATAACTAGCGTTCTCATATTAAACGGAGCCCAATGGGCTCCGTTTTTTTATGCGTGGATTTTAGCTTAGAACGGGCTACGCCCTTCGAGAAATTAGAACGCTGCGCTTCGAGAACGGACTTCGTCCTATGAGAATTTAGAACGGGCTGCGCCCTTCGAGAGGTGCACGTTATAGATGCTGAGCAGAGTTGTTTGTTAGGGACTTACGTCTAAAATCCAGAAAAAAGGTTGACGCTTTCACGTCAACCTTCCAAGATCTTCTCGCTTCTCGCTTCTCGCTTCTCGCTTCTCGCTTCTCGCTTCTCGCTTCTCGCTTCTCGCTTCTCGCTTCTCGCTTCTCGCTTCTCAGTACTGATCTTCCGACCAACCATCCGCATCCGACATATCCGGTGCGCCTGGAATCGAGTTTTCTTCGTCTGCCCATTCGCCGAAATCAATCATTTGGCACTGTTTGCTGCAGAAAGGGCGGAAGGGGCTCTGTTCTCCCCATGTTACGTCTGTGCCACATTGTGGGCAAGGTACAACGGTAATCTTTGACATGTTGGTTCTCTAAATACCAAGAAATAGTATTGAACTAGTATAGCGTGTTAGCTAGTGGGTGTATTTAACAGCAGACTGCGAGTTGAAACTCGACATTCGCAACAGAAGCCTGGCCTGAGTCGAACTCAATAAACTTAATTGCGAAGCGATTCTTATGACCTGAGATCATTGGGTAGACCCCAAAATGCATCGGAATTTCTAAACGTAAGATGTTTGCTTCTTCGGCATCACTTTGATAGAAACCTGAACTTGCCTGGATGGTTCGAAAATGACCAGTTTCACGGGTCAGTTTTAGCCATTGATTGAGTGCTTTGGCGAGAGGTTGAAGCGTATCTAACCATTTAGCGGCATCAGCCTTCCTCTGTTCGAGTGGAAGGTGTAACCAGTGGTGAAGAGCCGGAAGATCAAAACAGCAAGATCCGCCAGGCAGATTAAACCTCTGACGGATTGCACTGAGGAAACGATCTTCTTTAAGGCTTTGACCAAAACGCTCTGCGCCCATTAGATCACTGTGAACGCTATCGACTTCATTTAGAACATCGCGCAACATTTCCTGATCAACGCCCTCGACGTTTAACCAAGAACGGTATGACAGACGCTGCTTTTCGATATCTTTGGCCAACTCACTCTTTAGCTGTATCTGCTCAAAGATCTCGAGCAAATCAAACAGGGAGCGGTAGAAGATAAGATGCTGCATATTATCACTGAACTGAGCTGCCACATTTAGCTGATTAAGCAGGGCTTCAACCCTCAAATAAATGCGGGTTTTCTCGTTCAGTGGATGTTCAAAATAATGCGTTGTCATTAATCTGCAGCTCTGGATTCTTCATCCTTTATTCTCACAGATTTCCCCTACACATTTCTAGAAACTTTTTATGTAATTCTGTGATTTGATACAAAAGTTTTTGGTTTTTTGTATTATTTTTAATCACGTAATCGGCGATAGCGAGTCTTTGCTCACGGCTTGCCTGGGAAGCCACAATTGCCTCGGCTTGTCGTTGGTCTACTTGGTCACGCTCAACAGTACGCTGTATCTGTGTTTCTGGGTCGACATCAACGACCACAACCTTGTCAGCCAGAGACTGTAGATTGTTTTCTACCATCAGAGGAATGACGAGTAGCGCATAGTCAGATTGGACCGTTTCCAACTGCTGCAACATCTGCTCTCTAATCATTGGGTGGAGTAAGTTATTCAGCCACTCCTTTTGGCTCGGGTCGGCAAAGATTATCTCGCGCAATCTGGCGCGATTGAGAGTGCCATCCGCCTCAATCACCTCAGGACCAAAATGTTGAGTGATCTGTTCTAGACCTGCACTTCCGGGTTCAACAACTTGTCGTGCAATCACGTCGGCATCAACGATTTCGATACCAAATTCCTGCTCAAATAGATTAGCGACCGTCGTTTTACCGCTCGCGATACCGCCTGTGAGTCCAATGACGAGTGCCATACTAAATTCCTAGAAAGTTACTGAGATACCAATTCAGCACATTACTGCCCCAGATCATACTAATCCAGCCAGCGATGGCAAGGTATGGTCCAAATGGAAAGGCTTTGTCGATACCTTGTTGCTTTAAACGAAGCTGAATCAAGCCAAATACAAGCCCTACTAGTGATGAGAGCAAAATCACCATTGGCAAATACTGCCAGCCTAACCAAGCACCTAAGGCGGCTAGTAGTTTGAAATCACCATAGCCCATCCCTTCTTTACCCGTTACTAGTTTAAACAACCAGTAAACCGACCACAGGGATAGGTAGCCCGCAATGGCACCGATAACCGAGTCTTGCAGTGAAACAGGGCTTATCTGTAGCAAAGAGAGCGCAATACCAGCCCAGGTTAATGGCAAGGTCAGTTGATCAGGAAGCAGCATGGTATCCAGATCGATGAAGGTCGCTGCAATCAGGACAAAAGTAAAGAAAATCAGTGCAATGGTGAAATAACTAAAGCCGAGTTGATAGGCTACGACAAAAGAGAGCGCTCCGCTGAGTAGCTCGACCAGTGGGTAACGAGCACTGATTTTGGCACTGCATTGATGGCACTGACCTTTGAGCATCAACCAACTGATGACAGGAATATTGTCGATTAAGCGAATTGGAGTGTCACACTTTGGGCAGCTAGAACGAGGTACACTGAGGTTATATACCCCTTGCGGCGGCTCGATATTGTATTCAGGAAAGCTCTCGGCACACTCTTGTCGCCATTCACGTTCCATTATTCGCGGTAGACGATGAATAACGACGTTTAGAAAACTACCGATAATAAGACCAAAGACAGTCGCCAGAGTTGGAAAAAGCCAAGGATTAAATTCAAAAATGTCCATATAAGGGTCAACTGTCTGAGTTCAAACTAATATCCTGAGTATACTACCCTAAGACATTCATTAAGTTAAAGATAGGTAGATACATAGCAACGACTAAGCCTCCCACTGTCACACCGAGAAAAAGAATAATCAGTGGCTCAAGAACTTTACCGAGAGTATCAACGCTTTGTTCCACATTCGCTTCATAGATATCAGCAATTTTATTGAGCATATCATCCAATCTTCCAGACTCTTCACCAATCATCACCATCTGCAAAACCATTTCGGGAAAAGCATTGCTGAGGCGCATAGCAATAAACACTGGCATCCCTGACGCTGTGTTGGAACAGACCTTTTCCAGTGCCTCCTGGTAGTAGAGGTTGCCAGCGGTCGTTGTTGCGGTTTTTAAGCAGCAAAGGATTGGCAATCCAGCATTAAACCCAGTGGCGAGAGTTCGACTAAATCTGGCAATGATTGCTTGTCTGAGTACTTGCCCAATAACAGGTATTTTTAGTAGTAAGCTGCTATACATTAGCTGGGCTCGACGAGACCGTTTTGTCACTCTATTAAGTAACAACAGCATGATGGAGACCGAGATGAGCAGCATCCCAGCGTACTTTTGACTCAACGCTGAAAGCTTGAGGACTTGGCGAGTTAACCACGGAAGCTGTGCTCCAAACCCGGCAAATATCGACTCAAATTGCGGGATAACGAGGGTGAGCATTAAATAGCAGACCACAAACGCTGTCAGCATCACCATGCTTGGGTAGATCAACGCTTTGATTATATTGGTTTTTAGTCGCTGAGATTTTTCTCGATATATTGCTATGCGCTCAAACACCTCAACTAGCTTACCCGTCTGTTCACCTGTTGCGACTAAGTCACAATAGAGAGCATCAAAATGAGGACTAGAGGCACGCATCGCTTGAGATAAAGGCAGGCCCGCTTCTATTTTTGCTGAGATTCTATTCAGTATCGATTTCATTTCACCTTTTTGATGGTGAGCTGATACCAGTTTGAGTATCGAAATCATCGGCATTCCGGTGATGAGCATAGTGGTGATATGACGAGTTAGCAGTGTGATGTCTTTTGCGGTTACTCGTTGAGTGTAACGTTCAAGCAAAGATATGGAACGGGGAGTGATTTTAATTGAGCCAATCTGTTGCTGCTGTAGCTCGCTTCTTACTTCAATTTCGCTGAAAGCGACCATTCGACCCGAGACCCTTTTACCTTCCCTGTTACTGCCTCTCCAGCGATAAGCTTTTAGCTGACGCTGCTGGAGAGGTTTCACTTTTACACCCAGACTATCAATAGAGAACACGCATAAGCTCCTGGTAGCTAGTGATCCCCGAGATAAGTTTTTCAACACCAGCCTGCTTGAGTGTCATCATCCCTTGCTGGCGGGCGATGTGTTCTATCTCCAGACTACTTCGTCCCTGGTTTACTGCTTCTATCAAAGGTTGACTGAATTCCATTAGTTCATAGAGACCAATCCGCCCAGCGTAACCGTTATTGCATTCACTACACCCATCCGGATTTGCTTCGAACAGAGAACATTGGTCAGGTAAACAAAACTGTTGCTGAACAGCTGGCGGGGCGACGAAGCGCAGCTTGCAATTGGGGCAGAGTCTGCGAACTAGGCGTTGTGCGATGACCAGACTAAGAGAGGAGGAGAGGTTATAGGCTTCGATGCCCATATTTTTGAGTCTGGTGACCGCCTCAGCTGCTGAGTTTGTGTGAAGAGTCGTTAACACAAGATGACCTGTTTGAGCTGCTTTTACGGCAATTTCAGCAGTCTCTGCATCGCGGACTTCACCTACCATGATGATGTCTGGATCTTGCCTGAGAAAGGCTCTCAGGGCTCGGGTAAAATCGAGACCAATGTGAGGCAGAACCTGAACCTGATTGACTCCGGTTAAGTTTATTTCAACGGGATCTTCAGCGGTGGCGATATTGATTTGCGTGGTATTGAGGATCTTCAGCCCTGTATAAAGCGAGGCGCTTTTCCCACTTCCCGTTGGACCCGTCACTATGATCAGTCCTTGCGGCTTTTTGAGCGCGTTGAGATAGAGCTGCTTTTGTTGAACTGAGTAACCTAAAGCCTCTAAGTCTAGTGGGGCCGATCGGCTATCCAGCATACGAACAACTACCTTTTCTCCCCATAAGGTTGGCAGGGTGGAAACTCTGATATCAATCGCTGTTTGCGGATCAATTTTTAACTTTATTCTTCCATCTTGCGGCAGACGTCGTTCAGCGATATCTAACTTAGAGAGAATTTTCAGTCGAGTGGCGAGACGCCGACTTAAGTGATGGGGCGGCTGCTGACTTTCAACCAGCAGACCGTCACAGCGCATACGGACCCGGTAGGATTGCTCGTACGGTTCAAAGTGGATATCTGATGCACACTTTCTCACTGCATCTTGAAGAATCTGATTGATATAGCGGCTAACTGGCGCGTCATCTTGAGTCAGGTCTTCAACTGAAGAGAGTTCTTCTTCACTTATGTTAACCAGAGCAGCGAGGTCCTGTTCACTGATTTCCCTACTGTAAGTACCGTGTGTGACCGATTTTCCATAGACGCGTCGAATCGCGCCCTGCAGCTTGTGAAAATCGGCCAGAGCCAATTCAACTTGTAATCCAGTGGCGAAGCGAAACTCTTCCTCGATATTGGTATCGGTCAAGTCAGTCACAGCAACAGTAAGCACCCGTTGAGTCTGCATAATGGGCAGTGCCGTATATCGAGTAATGAGCTCGCGTAACCCCAGAGCGTTACACAGCGCAGCATAGTCAAACCGGTCAACACTTGTTTCCGGCAAGGCAAAAAGCTGCGACAGGTGTTGGGTAAGCTGGCTGGACGTGAGTAACTCTAACGTTAACAAGGCTTCAGGAACTGATTGACCAGACACTTTTACATGTTCAACTAATTGAGCCTTCTGACTGGTGGTGAGAAGGTCTGCCTGATGCAAAATGGATGGCAAGCTGGTGACCATTAGCTGTCTGGACACCAGTCATCAGTTGAGCCGCCTTGTGACGATACCTTGGTACAGACGACGTTCCAAGTTACGCCACCGCCTGCCGTGACAGGAATCAGCTCCACTTTGTCGCCTTCCTGCAAAGTGCCTTTGTTCTGATTTGGGTTAATTTCTGCACGTATCAGAAGATCACCGCTGGTGGCATCAAGCAGTGCTTCGACCGAGAAACTCCCCAGATCCTGAGCGAGAGGAACGTCACCATTGCCAGAAGAGCAGTCGGGCTCACCGCGTATAAGGCAGATAGACACGGCGGTTTTCATTGCCATTGAAGCGTTGAGCATTTCGCTTGCGTGGGCGCGGGTGGTGTAGTTCTGGTAACTAGGAATTGCCAGGGTCGCCAGAATCGCCACGATGGCTACAACGACCATTAACTCAATTAAGGTAAACCCTTTTACAGTTCGTTTAGTTTGCATATTTCTCACCTGGTTAGTGGTTATTAGTGATGTGAGAATAGAAGCGTGGCTGCGGGAAGAGTATTTCAACCCAGTCTGATTTCGATGAGAAAAAAGCTAAATGGTCGTATCTTGCATTCAAACTGCAAATCAATGTGAAGCTGTGGGATAAAAAAATAGAGGCTTAAGCGCCTCTATTTTCTTTATATATATTTGCTGTGAACGTTATTTAAAGCGCATCGAAAGGTCCATTGCCTTAAGGTGTTTCGTCAAGGCGCCAACAGAAATGTAGTCGACACCTGTCTCAGCATATTCACGCAGAGTATCCAGAGTTACGTTGCCAGAGTTCTCTAGCGCCGCGCGACCCGCATTAATCTTCACTGCTTCACGCATCATATCTGTGGTGAAGTTATCGAGCATAATGATATCTGCTCCAGCTTCGATTGCCTCCTGAAGCTCAGCCAGACTTTCCGTTTCAACCTCTACAGGCTTACCCGGGTTCAGCTCTTTTGCGGTTTTGATAGTTTGCGTGATACCACCATTGGCGATGATGTGGTTCTCTTTGATTAAGTAAGCGTCGAAAACACCGATGCGGTGGTTGAAACCGCCACCACAAGCTACCGCATATTTAAGCGCGCTGCGTAGACCCGGGATAGTCTTACGGGTATCAAGTAAACGACAGTCAGTGCCTTCAAGTTTCTCCGCGTATTGAGCCGTGATAGTCGCACAGCCAGAGAGAGTCTGAATGAAGTTCATCGCGTTGCGCTCACCGGTAAGCAGAGCACGAGAAGGGCCTGATAGAGTACAAAGAACCTGATTCGGTTCAACTTTGTCGCCATCTTCAACATTCCACTCGATTGTCACTTCGCCACCAAGCTGCTTGAATACTTCATCTGCCCAGGCCTTACCACAGAACACACCGTGTTCACGGGTGATAATGGTCGCTTCGTTTTGAGCGTCAGCAGGAATTAGACTTGCGGTAATGTCAGCAGCAGGATCAAGAGTCCCACCTAAATCTTCTTTAATGGTATCCGCAACAGAGCGAGATATTTCTAAAGGAAGTTGCTGTTTTAAATATTCAAGACGTTCTTGGCTATTGTGTGTGTTTTTCATCGCAAATCTAATAAGCAGTTGAACAAGAGGTGGGCATGATACGCTGACTAAGCGTGAAATTCAGCCATTAATCTCGCATTTCATGGTCAAACAGATAAAATCGTGAGGATTGATTAAGATGACGAGCAGCAAAATGATTGATGACCAGGGCTGGTATAGCAAAGCACGACGGGTTGAGTCTCCTTTTTTCGACCAGAGAAGTGATCGACAGGATATCTCTTTGCTGGTGGTACATAACATCAGTCTGCCACCTGGTCAGTTTGGTGGCCCTTATATTGAGCAGTTTTTTACTGGTAAGCTGGATCCGGAACAGCACCCTTTCTTTAAGGTTATCCATAAAATGGGCGTTTCGGCACACTGCCTGATTCGTCGTGATGGGGAAGTCGTACAGTTTGTACCGTTTACCGCCAGAGCATGGCATGCTGGCGCTTCAAGCTTTGCTGGGCGTGAAAAGTGTAATGATTACTCGATAGGCATTGAGCTAGAAGGCAGCGACTTTGTCGCTTACACCGATGAGCAATACCAAGCGTTGACGGAATTAACTCAACAGATTCAACAGACCTATCCGTTAATCACTGTTCCCCGCATTACTGGCCATCAGTATATTGCACCACTGCGTAAGACAGACCCGGGTCTGGTATTTGATTGGCTTAGGTTCAGGAATGGGCTGAGTTCTAGGGAGAACTAGAACGCTTCGCTTAGAGAGTCGAGAACGGACTTCGTCCTGCGAGAATTTAGAGCGGGCTTCGCCCTTCGAGAGACGCTTATTGAGCGTGAACCTCCGTTTACGGACATTGTTGTTTATTTTACTTAAAAGAAAAGGGTTGACGCAGTGTGCCAACCCTTCAAGCTTTTCTCGACTCTAAAGCGTCTCCTGATACTCAACCAGAATCTGCTCAACCCAAGTCGCGATACGTTCATCACTAAGCTCATATTGTGAGTCTTCATCGAGTGCCAGACCGACAAATTGTGTTTTGTCTTCAGTCAGCGCCTTAGAGGCTTCAAACTGGTAGTTTTCATCGTTTGGCCAGTAACCAACGACATTCGCGCCAGCTTTTTTCACTTCATCGTGCAGGAAGCCCATTGCATCCAGATACCACTCACCATAGCCTTCCTGGTCGCCTAAACCGAATAGGGCAACAGTTTTACCTGTAAGAGGCAGGCTGTTAATTTGGTCCCATAGTTCGTTCCAGTCTTCCTGAATCTCACCAAAATCCCACGTAGAAATGCCGAGGATAAGAAAATCGTAATCTGCCATCAAAGAGAGTGGAGACTCTTTAACGTTGTGAATATCGATGAGGTCTTCACCAATAATGGCGCGGATCTTCTCTGCTGCCATTTCGGTATAACAAGTGGTTGAGCCGTAAAATAGACCGATTTTCATAGCATTCTTTTTTATATTGGGGAATTGATGGTGAATTCTAACCACAAAATGGCGAGCTTTGCAGCGAATATCCTTCTTCAATGTGATTTTTTATAGCTTTATTGGCTTGAGCCACTTACATTTGAGCGCATAACTAAACGAAGAGGTTTGCTGTGTCAGAACAAATGTCACCTGATCAAGGAATAGTTGAGCAGTTTTTAGATTCAATGTGGATGGAGCGTGGTTTATCTGAAAATACCTTAGCGTCATACCGTAACGATCTGGTAAAGCTATTGCAGTGGATGACCGCAAACAACTATCGTCTCGACTTTATCAGCCTCTCTGGTCTGCAAGAGTATCAATCCTGGCTGTCAGATTCTGGCTATAAGCAGACGTCGCGAGCACGAATGCTATCGGCAATCCGTCGTCTGTTTCAGTACCTCCATCGAGAAAAAATTCGTAGCGATGATCCCAGTGCACTGCTGGTAAGCCCTAAGTTACCTAAACGCTTACCTAAAGACTTGACCGAAGATCAAGTGGAAGCCTTACTTAATGCGCCAGATCCCAACGATGCGATGGAGTTGCGTGACAAAGCGATGCTTGAGCTATTGTATGCCACTGGTTTGCGTGTCACTGAGTTAGTCAGCCTGACGATGGAAAATATCAGCCTACGCCAAGGGGTCGTGAGGGTCACCGGTAAAGGTGGTAAAGAGCGCTTGGTTCCAATGGGCGAAAATGCCGTCGAATGGATTGAAACTTTTCTTCAACAAGGCAGGTCTGAGTTACTTGGGGAGACTACATCTGATGTGGTATTTCCTAGTAAGCGCGCACGTCAAATGACACGCCAGACTTTTTGGCATCGAATCAAGCACTATGCAGTGCTGGCTGGTATTGATACCGAATTACTTTCGCCTCACGTCTTGCGACATGCTTTTGCTACGCATTTACTTAATTATGGCGCGGACCTGCGCGTCGTGCAGATGTTGCTGGGTCATAGTGACTTGTCGACCACACAAATTTATACTCATGTGGCAACAGAACGATTGAAACAGCTACATAGTGAGCATCACCCAAGGGCATAACTTCTTGGGTAACAACATGAATCGATTTAAGGTGATTTGAATGAGCGTATTACGCCGAATGACGTTACTTACATTACCATTTCTTTTGGCCGCGCAGACAGTATCGGCTGCCGAAGCTAAGTTTGATAAAGAACAGCTAGAGCAGCGCTTTGCAAAACTTGGTCTTGAGGTGAAAGACGTGGTTCCTGCTGAAGTTGATGGTTTAGTTGAAGTGCAAACCAGCGGCGGAATCTTATTTGCAACGCCATCGGGTGATTACTTCTTAGCAGGAACGTTATACAAGCTCGATGGTAATGGTCAGTATGAAGATGTGCTTGCTAAGCGTCAGGCGCCAATCAATGCAGCTAAGATCGAAGCGTTTAAAGACAGCATGATTGAGTTCAAGGCTGATGACGAGAAGTATGTAGTAACAGTGTTTACCGATATCACTTGTGGTTACTGTGTTCGCTTACATAGTCAGATGAAAGGTTACAACGAACTTGGTATAACAGTGCGCTACATGGCTTACCCACGTCAGGGGGCAACAGGCTCTGTTGCGGACCAAATGGCGGCAATCTGGGGGGCAGAAGATCCTCAGACAGCAATGCACAACGGTAAAGTAAATCGTCAGTTCCCAGAAAAAGGTGATGATTACGCTAAATACCAAGAAATCATTAAGCAGCACTTTGCTTTAGGCCGTGAGCTGGGTATCAGCGGCACACCGGCTATCTTCCTACCGAATGGTGAAATGGTGGGTGGTTACCTTCCGCCAGCTCAGTTACTTCAGCGCCTTCAACAAACTCAGTAATTTGAAAAGAGCCTCTTCATTGAGGCTCTGATACTTCCTATGATAGAAATTCAACGCAGACCTGAAGCTGATTTAAGCTTACTTCCCGACTCCATTGCACCGTTACTTAAACGTATCTATATCTCTCGCGGAATTCGTACCATTGAGCAGTTAGAAACGACCGCTCGTGCTCTGCACTCATACCAAAAGCTACATGGAATCGATAAAGCAGTAGAGCTTCTGTTTAGTGCACTGCAAACCAATAAACGCATCATTGTCGTGGGAGACTTCGATGCCGATGGCGCGACAAGTTCAGCGTTATCTGTACTTGCATTGCGTATGCTTGGCTCGAACAACGTCGATTATCTGGTACCTAACCGATTTGAAGATGGCTATGGCCTGAGCCCAGAGGTCGTTGACCAGGCGATTGAAATTGGCGCTGAAGTCATTATGACGGTGGATAACGGTGTATCTTCAATTGAAGGTGTCCGTTACGCCAAGCAGCAGGGATTGCAGGTGCTGGTGACTGATCACCACTTGCCTGGTCACGAACTGCCAGATGTTGATGCTATGGTAAACCCGAACTTACAAGAGTGTGCTTTTCCCTCTAAAGCGTTGGCTGGTGTTGGCGTGGCCTTCTATCTGATGATGGCGTTGTGTGTTCATATGCGCAAGAACGGTTGGTTTACGCAGCAAGGTATGACAGAGCCAAAGCTGATGGAATTGATCGATCTCGTAGCATTAGGAACGGTTGCAGACGTTGTTCCACTTGATGAAAACAACAGAATCTTAGTTCATCAGGGTTTGCAGCGAATTCGCGCCGGTAAAGCACGCCCGGGTATTCAGGCTCTGATTGAAGTTGCCAAGCGCGATGCTCGTCGACTGGTCGCCTCTGATTTCGGCTTTGCCCTTGGGCCAAGAATTAATGCAGCAGGTCGCTTAGATGATATGTCGTTTGGTGTTGAGTTGCTGCTGAGTAATAACATTCATGCCGCTCGTCGTATGGCAAGTGAATTGGACGGCCTAAACCAGACGCGAAAAGAGATTGAAGAGGGCATGAAACAGGAAGCGATGGCTTTCTGTGAACGTCTACAGTTTGGTGAAACCGATATGCCGCATGGTTTGGTGCTATTTCAAAGAGATTGGCACCAAGGCGTAATTGGTATTCTTGCCTCACGTATTAAAGAGAAATTCCACCGTCCTGTTATTGCTTTTGCCGATGGAGGTGAGGGGACGATCAAAGGCTCATGTCGCTCGATTCCGGGCCTACATATGCGTGATGTGCTGGATCGTATCGATACTCAGAATCCTGGCATGATCATCAAGTTTGGTGGCCACGCTATGGCAGCGGGCTTAACGATTAAAGAGAGCAACTTTGAACGCTTCTCCCAACTGTTTGATGAGGCGGTAAAGCAGGACTTAGATGATGCGGCGCTCAAGGGCGTGATTCTGTCTGATGGTGAACTGGCTCCTGAAGAATTCTCAATGCATACCGCAGAAACTCTCCGTGCTGGTGGTCCATGGGGACAAGCATTCCCAGAGCCAATCTTTGATGGTGAGTTCAAAGTCCTGCATCAGAAACTAGTGGGGGAAAAGCACCTCAAGTTGATGCTAGAACCTCTGCATAAAGGTCACCCGACTAACATTATGATTGATGGTATCGCCTTTAATGTAGATTTACGTCGCTGGCCTGACGCCTCCGTTAAAACGGTTCGCTTAGCTTATAAACTTGATATCAACGAATTCCGCGGCAACCAGTCGCTGCAGTTGATGATTGATCATATAGAGGCGAAGTAGGGCGAGAGCGGGCTACGCCCTTAGAGATGTGAGAACGCTTCGCTCCGAGAATCGAGAAATTAGAACGCTGCGCTTCGAGAACGGACTTCGTCCTACGAGAGTTTAGAACGGGCTGCGCCCTTCGAGAGGTGCACGTTATAGATGCTGAGTAGGTATCTGATACAGAGTTTATT